>JAEEYN010000039.1 GCA_016288175.1 Bacillota bacterium
GTTGATAGCGGAAAAGCGCACGATCCTCCCAAGGTAGGCGAAAAGATAGCCGTAGGGCCTGTTCGGCGGGATGCGGTTCCAGGCTTCGAGATACGCGTCGTTGACGCATTCCTCCGCAATGCCGGGGTCGCCCGTCACGCCGAGAGCGATGCGCCGCAGACGCTCGCCGTATTCCGCACTGACCCTGCTGACCGCATCTTCACTGCGTTCAAGAAAAAGATCAATGATTTCCCGATCGTTCAAGGAAGCTTTCCTCCTTCGTTTTTAAAGGCCTTCACCCTCTATATCAGATTTCGACGGGGGATGGTAACGCTTTTGCATAAAAACCTGCGTACATAATAATGAGCCTCCGCGCCTGCTGTCAAATGCTCGGACTGAATATGAAAAAGTCCCGGCAGAGCGGGACTTTGGAATGCTTAACGTGACGTTACTCGGGGCGGGCGTCGGCGTGCCGCGTGAATAAAGCGCGAACGAGCTTATAGATCCCGATGATGATCGCCGCCAGCGGAAGATGCGTCACAAGCATAATGATCGTATAAACGAAGCGCAGACCTTTTGCGGCGAGCTGCCCGGAGAGATCCTGATAGATCGGAACGCCGCCGCCGCTGTAAAGCAGCATATAATCCGCGCCGATCTTCAGCGAATCGTTGAAAACATAGTTGACGGGGACGGCGATCACGGCGAGCAGCAGGATCGGGATAAACGAGCGTAAAACATCCCGCCATTCGAGCTCTTTATAACCGGTGACGAGCAGGAATACGCCGACCGCGAACATCGAAGCATGGAAGAAGAGAGAATAGAACGCACCGAAAGTCCAGAACGGATAGAAATTGAGTCCGTTGCAGTACACTACGCCGACCGCGCCGTATAAGAGCCCTACGGTCGTGATGAAAGAAAGCGCATACTCCTTCGCTTTGCCCTTGCACCAGGCGGCAGCAAGCAAAGTATAAATGAACAGCGAGCAGGTATAAAGCGGAAGAAGACCGCCCCAGTTGAAGCCCGCGCCGGTAGTGATATCGTAATAACTTTCCCAGCAGATCTTCGAGACTTCGTGGATGACCATCCAGATCGAGAAGATCTTCAGAAAGATATCAATCTTTTCGCGCTTCGTTTTTCGCAGAAGATAAGATATGACAAATGCGAGAACGTAGACGAGCCCGATAAAGATCAGATGCTCCGTACAGAACAGATCAGATTTGAAATCAGTGATATTGTGCTTATAATCGAAGAAATTGTAAAAAACGTTATTCATAGTAATACCTTATACCCTACCTTCCAAGTACTATCGGGACCGCGATCGATTTGACTTCCGCGATCGCTTTTTCAACATCGACAGTCGTCCATTCGCCGTTTTCATAAAGGATCTTTCCCTGAACGACGGTCAGGCAGACGTCGCTCCCCTTGGCCGCATACACCGCGGCGGCAATGGGATCATAGAGCGGCTGCATGCGCGGCTTGTTGATATCGAGCATGATGAGGTCCGCGTCGAAGCCTTCTTTAAGCTGCCCGATCTCGTTTTCGCGTCCCTGCGCCTTCGCGCCGTTGACTGTTGCCATTTTGAGCGCTTCGTAAGCGGGGATGGCGGTCGGGTCGAGGCTTGTACCCTTCGCGAGGAGCGCGGCGAGCTTGATCTCTTCGAAAAGGTCATGGTCGTTATTGGAAGCGCAGCCGTCGGTTCCGAGGGCGATATTGACGCCGAGTTCCGCCATGCGTCGGATGTTCGCGATCCCGCTTGCAAGCTTGAGGTTCGAAACTGGGCAGTGTACGGCGGTGACCTTCTTTTCCGCAAGGATGCGAATATCGTTTTCCGTCAGATGGACGCAGTGCGCCGCGCTGACGGGCGTATCGAAAATGCCGTGTTCGCTGAAAACTTCGACGGGCGTCTTTCCGCCGTGCCGCGCTTTGCATTCATCCGCTTCCTTCACAGTTTCGCAAAGGTGGATATGCGTCACGAGTCCGTTTTCGGCGGCCGCGGCATGCACTCTTTCCCAAACCCAGGGCGGGGAAGTGTATTCGGCGTGGATCGAAGCGTCGGCGCGGATGCGCCCGCTGCCGGCGAGATGATGATCCCTCAAAAGGGCGGCAAGCTCTTTCGTTGAACGGTCGGCCTCGATATCGAAATTCTCCGAAAGGGCGATGATCCCGTTCGAAAGGTTGGCACGGATCCCGCTTTTAAGAATGATCCCGGCCGCCGCTGGCTGGTTCGAATACATATCGGAAAAGGAAGTCGTTCCGGAAGCGAGCATCTCGGCAATGCCGAGGCGGACGCCTGCGAGCACAGCTTCGCGCGTAAGCCTTCCTTCAACGGGAAAGATCTTGTTGAAAAGCCATTCGTCGAGCCTGTAATCATCCGCGTAGCCGCGCATCACACACATTGCTGCGTGGGCGTGGGCGTTGATAAGGCCGGGCATGACGATATTGCCTTTTGCGTTGATCGTTCGCTTTGCGCCTTCCTGTGCATGCTCCGCGGGTACCGCTTCGGAAACAAAAGCGAGCTTTCCGCCCACAATGCCGACACAGCCGCCGCGGATGACGGGGCGGCGCTCGTCCATGGTAATAATGTTCGCGTTTTTAATGATAAGATCGAGCATATCAAATCGAGAAGAAGCGGATAATGAGGAGCACAATGACGCCGGGAACGCCGAATACGCCGGTCACGGACGCTGTAAGCCAGTTTATCGGCAGCGTCAGCGCGTCGTAATGGAACACGCCGCCCACAACAAGGTTGGAAAGATACAGCAGCGCCGCACCGATCAGCGAGTTGATCAGAAATTTAACAAAAATACTGATCCCGATGTGGAAAAGCTTTAAGATCAGGAAGACAAGAAGAATGATCGCGGCGATGATCAGAACGCCGAGACCGATGTGAATACTCGGGATAGTGATGTTCCCAATCGTGAATTCGGGGATGTCTAAACCTGGGGGCATGTTCGTTCCTCCTTGGATCATGTTGCCCGCTTGCGTTCCCTGTTCAGAAGGCAGATATACCGCCGCTTTGCAGCCTCCGCTTCAAGCGCCGTGAACGCGGCTTCATCCTTTTCGGCAAGGTCGAAGCGCTTCAGCGCGTTTTTCCAGCGAAACAGCGCAACGGCAACTTCATCGGGCATTTCTCTTTTTTTCATTTTACACCACCACCGTGCTTTTTTCAAGCGCCGTGAGAAAAATCGGACGCCTCTATTTAGATTATTGCTCGCGGGAGGAAAATAACACGCGAAATAAAGAATCCCGCCCGAAAGCGGGATGATAAAGGCTGTTGTCACTTGCCGTTCAGGTAATCTTCCTGTTCCCTTGTAAGCTTATCGAGGCCGAGTCCCATCGCGCGGAGCTTCATCATGATGATCTCGTCATCGATCTCCTTCGGAACATTGTAAAGCCCGGGTTTAATGCCGCGGCCGTAAAGGGCAAGATATCTTGCGGAAAGCGCCTGGATCGCGAAGGAAAGATCCATGATCTCCGCCGGGTGGCCGTTGCCGGCGACGATGTTGACGAGCCGTCCGTCCGCAAGCAGGTTGAGGATCCTTCCGTCCGGCATGCGGTAGCCGGTGATGAAAGGTTTGCGTTCGCTGATCTCGACAGCCATCTCCTCAAGATCGGTTTTGCTGACCTCAACATCGAAATGTCCTGCGTTTGCGAGCATCGCATTGTTCTTCATCTTTTCGAAATGTCTCTTTGTAATGACGTCCCTGCAGCCTGTCGCCGTAACGAAGATATCCCCAAGCGGCGCGGCGTCATCCATCTTCATAACGCGGAAGCCGTCCATCGCCGCTTCAAGCGCGCGGAAGGGGTTGACCTCAGTTACGATAACATTGGCGCCGAGGCCTTTTGCGCGCATTGCGATGCCGCTCGAGCAGAAACCGTAGCCAGCGACGACAATCGTGCGGCCTGCGATCATGTTATTCGTCGAATACATGATGCCGTCCCAAACGCTTTGACCCGTGCCGTGGCGGTTATCGAAAAGGTGCTTGCAGTCAGCATCGTTGACGGCGAGCATCGGGAAGGGCAGGGAACCGTCCTTCACCCTTGCGCGGAGACGGTGGATGCCGGTTGTGGTCTCCTCGCAGCCGCCGATGACGCAGTCGGCATACTCGGGATGCTTATCCGTCAGCATCGAGACGAATTCTCCGCCGTCGTCAATCAGGATATGCGGATGGAACTCAACGGTCCTGCGGATATGTTCCTCGTATTCCTCGGGCGTCGCTCCGAAGAAGGCATGAACATCCATCCCTTCCTCCGCAAGCGCGGCGCAGATATCGTCCTTCGTTGAAAGGGGATTGCTTCCGGTGATCGAAACCTCCGCTCCGCCGTCGCGCAGAATAAGGCCGAGGTACGCGGTTTTTGCTTCAAGATGGACGCAGACCGAAACGCGCAGGCCGGCGAACGGCTTTTCAATAAGAAAGCGCTCGCGCAGCTCCGAAAGAACGGGCATAAAATCCTTTACCCATTCGATGCGCTTGCGCCCGAGGGGGGCAAGAGAAATATCACGAATCGTGCTCATGAAAACCTCCGGGTCCGACATGCGGCGAAAAGCGCAGGCGGAACAAATCATAGAATCGGCGCCGGAAGAATACCGGACAGCGTATGCATTTTATCATACCGGCCGAATGTTTTCAAGGCCGCCATCGGAAGGAAAAAACAATTGCGTTATTTTTCGCAAAAAGGCGAAAATGGGGTTGTAAACATACCCTTGAAATTGGTATAATAACTGTGTATGCAGGGCAGTGCGCAAAGGCCTCTTTTTTCGGAGGAAAGCCGCTGCCGGGCTGATTATCTACAGATGGAATGATCGGAGGAATAAAAATGAAGTGTCAGAACTGCGGCCACGATAATCCTGCTTCAACCGCTTTCTGCGAAGAATGCGGCGAACTTTTGAGCCATAAGCTGAACTCGAGGGCAGCCGCCGGCGCATGGGGTTTCATTCGCGAAAACGAAGGCGAGATCGTCGACAACCTGAGCGACGGCGAGCTGGATTTTGATAAAGAAGATATCGACGAACTTGAGAAAAAGTTCATGGAAGGCGTTGAGGATTGGGCTGCAATGCCCGGCAATAAACCGGTTCGCAAACCGGAAAAGCCCGCGGCGCCCGCAAAGCCCGAACCCGCAGCACCGGCGGCTCCGCAGAGGCGCAGCCTTTTCGATGAGGCGGATAGATTCGCCGAAGGCGCAAAATCGTCCGCGAAAGCAGGTGCAGATGAAGCTGTCGACGAACTTGATGCTTTCGAGCCTCAGCCCGTCAGGAGGCGCCAGCAGCCTGCTCAGCAGCGTTCACAGCAGGCATCCGCTCAGCGTCCCGAGAGGCGCAGCCAGGAGCCCGCAAGGCGTCTGGAAAGCAGGAGCAACGGCGAAGACACCGGCGCAAAATCAAAGCGCGGCATTATCCCGATCATCATCGTCGGCGTTCTCCTTCTCGCGCTTATCGGCGGCATCGTCTGGTACCTTATGAACAACAAGGACAGCGGTGCGAACGGAGAGAATGCTAAGACAGAGATCAACGTCGACCCCAACGATCCGAATAAATACAATATCACCGTTCATGAAAAAGAAGGCACTGTGCTTGTTTTCGAGACCAGCGCCGGCAATCAGACGGAGCACACCGTTTCGCACAAGAACAAAATTATTTTCAACGTTGGCAAGGCGGAACTCCTGCCCGTTGAGCCGATCGAGACGAATCCCTGCGAAGTCACCCCGAAGATCTATATCAAAGGCGCGGACGGCGAACTCACCCCTATCAAATTCGATCCCGTTGAAATCAATGCGCCGGAAATTTCCGTGACCTTCAACAAGTCCGATGAATTCAAAGCCGAAGAAGGCGTTGCCGAGCTGACAGGCCGTATCGATAACCCGGCTCAGTACGGCGCGGAGATCACCGTCAACGGCGAGAAGGTAAACATTGATTCGAACGGCGGCTTTGCCTACAGCACCAAGTTCGATATGGAAGGCAGCTATCCGCTCGAGTTCATCGCAAAGCTCAACGGTTATGTGATCTACAAAAAGACCTTTACCGTCGGCGTAGATAAGACCCTCACTCCCGAGGAAGTTATCATTATTCCGGAGGGGATCGAGAACTATACCCGTCTCTCCAACGCCGATGAATTCATCAGTGTCAGCGGCAACGTGCCGAAGGGCTCGCAGCTGAGCGTCGTTTCCTCCGATCCCGATTTCAGCCTCAGGGGCGAGCCGGAGCTCGATGAGAACGGCAAATTCAACTTCACCGTCAACATGCCCGTTGCCGGCAAGGCGTATCCCTTCACGATCGTTGTAACCACGCCTTCCGGAACCGAGTACCGCCGCGAGTATTCCGTCGAAAGGCCTCCGGTTTATACCGAGTATGTACAGCGCTGCTGGGCTGAGAACTACGACGAGATGAGCAAACCCGCACGCGCGGAGTCCAAGCAGCCGTTCCGCTTCAAGTGCACCGTTACCGAGATCGTCTATGACGGCGACTACCTCATCGTCAGGGCGACTCTCAGCACCGATCCTTCAAAGACCATCGAGATCGAGTATCATGACCACTACGCATCCGCGTCGAACCTCGAGGCCGGAGAAGTATACATGATGAGCGGTTACCCCTTGGGCATTGACGACGAAGGCATGCTCCGCATGTATGTCTGGTTCGTGGACGACAAACACTGATTTGCAGCGATCTTCCGGGCAGGGCAAACCTTGCCCGGATTTTCTTTTCGGATCGATTCCGGAAAAAGAAAGGAGAACGGGATGAAGGTTTGGGCAAGAGTGCGCAGGGACAATAAGACGATCGCGCAGCATACGGTCGAGATCGCGGAGAAGGAAGCGGTACGGGTTCCGGATTGGGGAGAACCGATCGGCGAACTCTGTCATGAACTGAATCTTTCGCGCCCGGTGATCCTAGAAAAGCATATCCGCGACCTGCTGAATTTCAGCCATACGGCTTTCCGCCCCGGGGATTTTATGGAAAAAGTCGATTTCGACAGGCTGGAGATCGAGCTTTTTTAACCAATTTTTGGTGATTGAATGTTTTTTCCCTGCGTGCAGATACTATGCTCATAAACGCCGCTGACAGCGCCGGAAACGGCCTTTAACGGCGAAATACCGAAAGGAGTGAGCATAATGGATACATTTTCACTGATTTTGATCGTGATTGGAGCGCTGAACTGGGGCCTTGTCGGAATTTTTCAGTTCGACCTCGTGGCAGCGATCTTCGGCGGAATGAGCGGTGTTGTTTCGAGGATCATCTATACCCTCGTCGGCCTCGCCGGCATCTGGGGGATCACGATGCTGTTTCGCAAGCATTCAAGGCCTGCATTCATGCAGGAGCATGATGAAGTTTGAAAATGCGAAGCACACAAACTCATTGCGGAGCAGCGCTCCGCTTTTTTTATTGCCGGGAGAAGCGGGGGAACGACTGACGACGGTGAAAATATACTTGATTTTTTCGAATAAACTTATTGAAAAACGCGCATGTTCGTGATATAATCGCTCAGCATGAAATAACTCACCCGTGCGGATTTCGGGGGCTGTGCCCGCGGCGAAAGCCGAAGGTTCCTTCGGAAGATGATGCACGGGGCGGAAATTTAAAAACAGGAGGTTTTTTAGCATGTCAGTTATTTCCATGAAGCAGCTGCTTGAAGCAGGCGTACACTTCGGTCACCAGACCCGTCGTTGGAACCCGAAGATGAAGGAATACATCTTCACTGAGCGCAACGGCATCTACATCATCGACCTTTCCAAGACCGTAAAAAAGATCGACGAAGCTTATAATTTCGTCCGCGATATCGCCATGAACGACGGTACCGTTCTTTTCGTCGGCACTAAGAAGCAGGCTCAGGAGAGCATCGAGCAGGAAGCAAAGCGCTGCGAAATGTTCTACGTCAACCAGCGTTGGCTCGGCGGCCTTCTCACCAACTTCAAGACCATCCAGACCCGTATCGCAAAGCTCAACCAGATCAACAAGATGGAAGAAGACGGTGATTTCGAGCTTCTGCCCAAGAAGGAAGTCGTTAAGCTTTGCGCTCTTCGAGAGAAGCTGATGAAGAACCTCGGCGGCATCAAGGAAATGAAGAAGCTGCCCAGCTGCCTCTTCGTCGTTGACCCCCGCAAGGAGCACATTGCCGTTCTCGAAGCCCGCACCCTCAATATCCCCATCGTTGCGATCGTCGACACCAACTGCGATCCCGATGACGTAGATTACGTCATCCCCGGCAACGATGACGCTATCCGCGCTGTCAAGCTCATCGCTTCCAAGATCGCCGATGCAGTTCTCGAAGGCAAGCAGGGCGAGCAGATGACCGATTCCGCTGTTGAGGCGGGCGGCGAAGCTCCCGAAGAGACCGAAGAGGAAGACAACTTCTGATTCTTCCGTAAACCGAGATTTATAATTGGAGGATACAATAATGGAATTCACCGCTAAAGACGTAATGAAACTGCGTGAAATGTCCGGCGCGGGCATGATGGACTGCAAAAAGGCTCTCAAGGAGAGCGACGGCGATATGGATAAGGCAATGGACTATCTTCGCGAGAAGAGCCTTGCCGCTTCCGCCAAGAAGGCCGCCCGCATCGCTGCGGAAGGCATCGTAGATTGCTTCGTTTGCGACAAGTGCGGCGTTGGCGTCATTATCGAGGTCAACTGCGAGACCGACTTTGTTGCGAAGACCGATGATTTCAAGGCCCTCGTTGCAAGCCTCGCAAAGCATGTTGCGAAGATGAATCCCGCGGACGTCGATGAGATGATGGCTCAGAAGTTCGCTGAGGACGAGACCAAGACCGTTTCCGACGTCATCAATGGCGCTGTTGCAAAGATCGGTGAAAAGATCACCATCCGCCGCTTTAACCGCGTTGAGGGCATTGTCGATACTTACGTCCACCTCGGCGGCAAGATCGGCGTTCTGCTTCAGATCAGCAACAACGAGTATCCCGAAGTCGCTCACGACGTTTCAATGCAGATCGCGGCTGCAAAGCCCACCTGCCTTTCCAGGGAAGACTGCGACCAGGCCGAGCTCGAGCATGAGCGCGAGATCCTCCGCGAGCAGGCTAAGAACGATCCGAAGCCCAAGCCCGCTGCGATCATCGAGAAGATGGTCGAAGGCCGTATCGAGAAGTACTACAAGGAAGTTTGCCTCCTCGAGCAGCCCTTCGTAAAGAACCAGGATGAGAGCGTTGCCCAGATGATCAACGGCAGGTTCGAAGTTATCGGCTTCACCCGCTTCGAGATGGGCGAAGGCCTCCAGAAGCGCAGCGACAACTTCGCAGAGGAAGTTGCTGCCCAGACCGGCAAGAAGGCATAATCGCCTGACCGAAAAGATAACGGCTCCGCACCGCGGGGCCGTTTTTTTGTCCTGTTTAAATGCAAAAATAAAAGAAAAGGCTCTCCACGAAGGAGAGCCTTTTGCTGTTTCGATTTGCTTATGCCATGACGCGCAGAGCCATGCGCATGATCATGATCGCATCGGTCGCGTTAACAATGCCGTCGCCGTTGACGTCGCCGCGGGCGAGCTGTTCATCGGTCAGAGCAGCGCTGCCCATGGAGTAACGCAGAGCGAGCAGAGCGTCGGTCGAGTTGACAGTGCCATCGCCGTTGATATCACCGTCTGCGGTGATGACCGGGGGCTGCTCAATCTCTTCATATTGAGCGGTTACATCGAGGTCAGCGGTGATGTTGGTGAACGCAACATCCCAACCGGTGAAGTTGTAGCCTTCGCGCTCAGGATCTGCGGGAGCGGTTGCATAGCCGCCGTAGTTAACGGTCTGAGTCTTCAGCACGGTGCCGTCCCAGTCAAGGAAGCGAACGGTGTAGGTATTGATATCATACAGAGCGGTGCAGATGGTGTTCTGAGTGATATTGGTGTAGGAA
>JAEEYN010000040.1 GCA_016288175.1 Bacillota bacterium
AAACGAGCAGATCCGCGCCGGATGAAACGAGAACGGATGGCAGGACCTTGTTTGCCCAATAGTCGTAATGCGCGAAGCGTCGGAGGCTCGCTTCGATACCGCCTATGACGATCGGAACGTCGCCGTACGCCTTGCGGACGAGGCGGCAGTAGACGTTCACTGCCCTGTCGGGGCGCTTTCCGGCCATGCCGCCGGGGGTATAGGCGTCCGTGCCGCGCGGCTTTTTGGCAACGGTGTATTTGTTGACCATCGAATCCATGTTGCCGGCGTTGACAAGGAAAGCGAGACGGGGTTTCCCGAAAACACGGACGGAGTCTTCGCTTTTCCAATCCGGCTGGGCGATTATGCCGACCGAATAGCCGTGCGCGAGCAGCACCCGCCCGATGATGGCCGTGCCGAAGGAGGGGTGGTCGATATAGGCGTCGCCGCTGACGATCACGAAATCCGGCGTCTTTACGCCGCAAAGGTCGAAAAGCTCGGCCCCGGACATCGGCAGGGGACGCCCGGCGGGGGAAGTATTCTGCTGTTCCGCTGTTTTTTCTGCCATTTTGCGCTTCCGGAAAAAGACTCGGTCCGAACAAATCGGGCCAATTCAATTATAGTTTACAAACGGAAAAAACGCAAGCCCCGCTCAGCCTTCGCAGCCTATGGCGTAGATCGCCGCGCGGGCGGGGTAGACCGTTTCCGCAAGCTCCTCACGCCGGATCTCAACGCCGTTTTGATAAAAGATCCGGAAGGCGCGGTACCGGCTTCCGGCGGCTTCACCGCCGACGAGCACGCATTCGCCGGGGGAGAGCGCGGGATCGCTTATGAATTCCGCTTCGCCGGGCTCGAGGCGCTCGGCGAGCTCGCTTTCGACGCGGATCGAGTCACAGCCCGCGGGGAGGCCGCCGCCCCAGATCTCCGCGAAAAGCTCCATCCGGCTCTCGTCGGCCCACATGAAGACATAGACCGTTTCCGCGCCGCTGTTGAGGATCACGAGATCGGCGTCGGGCCAGCTCAGCGCGGCGTCCAGCCCGCCTTCGACATAGCTGACCTTCCTCGAATGGGAACAGCGGCCGGGGACCTGCAGCCCCGCGAGCAGGGCGCAGTTGTAGAGCGTGGAGCTGACCTGGCAGATCCCGCCGCCGAACTGCTGTTCGGTGTCGCGTCCGCCGTTCGCGAAGGCCGTCGCCCGCAGCCAGCCCGCTTCCTCCGTCCGCTCGCCGAGAACGGCGTTGCAGCTCAGCCTTTCGCCGGGGGCAAGGGAAGTCCCGTTCAGAAGGGCAGCCGCTTTTTTGATGTTGGAGACCCTGCTCGCGCCGCAAAGCCCGCGCGAAGCGAAGGAGGTCGAAAACGAGGCAATCAGCACCGGCAGCTTCGGCTCGGCAGCCGAGGGCGAAACGCTGAAAACGGGCAGGACGATCTCCGTCTCCCCCGCGCGAAGGAGCCGCTTTGTTCCCGCTTCGTCGAGCGTGACGCCCGCTTCCGCCCCCGCGACGGCAAACCGTTCGCCGGAAGAGGAAAGCATTTCCTCCCCTTCGCCGAGCTGCACAAGGCGCGCGGGCTTTGCCGCGGTATTCACTTCCTCCGAAAGCTTTTTAACGGCCGCGTCGAGCTTTTCGCCGGCGGCGGGGAAGAAGCGGACCGCGTATTCACCCGCTCCGCCGGAGAGCGCAGCGCCGAGCACGGAGGAAAGATCGCTCTCGATATCGAGCTGATCGCGGGTCAGAACGAACTTCTTTTCGCCGAAACTGAGGCGGCAGCGGTAATCCTCCGCCCCGCTTTCGGCCCTCTTCCGAAGCGCCGCTTCCGCTTCCCGCCGGGTCATGCCGCCGATATCGGTGCCGAGAACGACGGTACCTTCGGCGAATCTCGCGGGGGAGCCGGTCCCGTTCGCGCCGCTTTCGGCCCCGCCGCGGCAGGCGAAGAGGATAAGCGCTGAGAAAAGCAGCAGAAAAACGAGAAGGATCAATTCCGCGCGAAGGGCGTCGCCGAGCCCTTTCTGCCGGTTTTTTGCTTGTGAATACTGATTTTGTTCCATATCGATGCCGTGCCTCCGATCCGGACGTTTCTGACTTTATTTTGTTGCAAACACCCCTTGAATATGATATAATTTTTCCGTATTGACAGCGGCGGTTTTTCCGAAAACCGCGGCAAAACCAAACAGCGGAGGATAAAAATGAAGAAAACAGCAAAAAGACTGCTCGCCCTCTTCCTGATGGCGGCGCTCGTGTTTTCCGCTTTCGGCTTCACGGCAAGACTGAACCCGAAGGAAAACGCGAAAAACGCTCCATTTGTCGCCGAAGACAGGCCCGCGGACAGGGACCCTCATGAGATCGTCCGGATCATCGTTAAGCTCGAGGACGCCCCCGTGCTCGCGAGGACTTCCATTGA
Source organism: Bacillota bacterium (assembly GCA_016288175.1). Classification (GTDB taxonomy): domain Bacteria; phylum Bacillota; class Clostridia; order Christensenellales; family CAG-138; genus PeH17. The sequence continues at coordinate 2,377 of JAEEYN010000040.1, forward strand.
CGACACACGTTCCGCCGAAATGACGCGCGAACTTAAGGAAAAGCAGAATAAAGTCATCGATCTGATCAGCGAAAAACTGCTCGGCAAAGCGCCTCTTACCGCGGATTATCACTACACCCTCCTCTTCAACGGCTTCGCGTTCAGCGGCGAATACCGCCTGATCGAGGAAATAAAGATGCTCCCCGGTGTTGCGAACTGCTATGAAAGCTGGAGCTATGAGCTTCCCGAGGATGTGAAGGCGGATGAAGAAGCTTCAAGGCTTGCGACCTCAGTCGGCTGGATCAATGCGGACGATATGTGGGCGCTCGGCTATACCGGCCAGGGCCAGACCATCGCCATCATCGATACCGGCATCACCGTCGGTCACCAGAATTTCGCAACAGCGCCCGTGGATCCGCATTTCAACGCGGCG
>JAEEYN010000041.1 GCA_016288175.1 Bacillota bacterium
GATTCTATTATGCGAAGGTTTTCATCGAATACACCGAAAAGCCGGATTACCTCATCCATTGAATCGATCGGCAGATTCGTTGTGACCTGTTCTTCTGTGTTGTCCGTCACAGTTTCGCTCATGCTTATACCATTCTGCAGTTCACTGTCCTGCTCGTTCATAAGTACCTCTTATACCCTATTCTTTCGATCGTCCGTACGGAAACGGTCAGCATCAGTCCGCCTTCTTCCGTTCGAAACGATTCTGTTGTTTTTGATATGATCCTTGCCGAAGCCGGTATGCTCAGTTTCAGCTGCTGCTCGGCGAGCCTCGCCGCTTCAGAAAGCATCGAATCGCCGTCGAGTTCCGTTTCCGCGAGGATCAGCTCATACGCCGTACCCCGGATGATCTTCAGCGGCGCACCGCAGGCATCGATGAAAACCGAGCTTTCAAATTCGGTTTCATAGTCCGCAAAAGAGCAGCTCGAGTCCATGGCTTTTCCGAAAAGCTCGATCCGGACGATGCTTTCGGTTTTTCCGCTGCGGACCGGAGCAAATGCGGTTCTTTTGGTCTCGACGGTGAACCTATATGCGACTTCGCCTATGATCTCAGCATCGGAATGAATCAGGAGAGTATCATCTGACCCTTCCGGAGTAATATCGCCTGAAACAAGAAGCTGACCCTTCTTTACTGCCTCTCCGACCGCAACGAACTCCCTGCCGTCGCGCACGGCAAGGCTGCGGATTATGCAATCCTTGTCGGCATAGATGCTGCAGGCACGTCCCTCGCCCGCTCTCTCCGTTTCATTCGCCGAAACAAGCTCAACATTCAGGATAACTCCGTCTGTACGAACGAAAGCGAAGGCAATACTCGTCGATGAAAGCGCGAGTTTTTCTTCGAGATTCCTGCATTGGACCGCCGAAACTGGCGTCCAGACGCCGACGCCTTCCGCTGCAAGAAGCTCTTTTGCCGGAGCACAAGCCCCGTCATCTCCAGCGATACGCACAGCGAGCACGAGCCGCGATAGGAACAAGAGCGCGAATACGGCGGCAAGCATGAAGATCGGCAGTATCGGCCGCGCTTTCAGGCAGGCGGCATAGACCGGGCCTCCCCCGCGTTTGACGATCCGAATCGATGCGGCGGTTTCCTCCGCGAGTGATCGCACCGCATCAAGATCGCGAGTGCGAAGCGTTACGCAGAACACATTTTTACCGCGCTTTTCAACATTATGCGCCGATATACCGGAAAGCAGAAGTTTATTCAAAAACTTCTCCACTCTATCGCATACTACTTTTATTATAACATACCCGCACGAATATTTCCATAGAAACATAGCAAGCTCCGCTGTTTTTGCTCTTATTTTACATTGTTTTCGAATAAAATCGAGCCGATCCTGCCCTCGACGAGCAGTTTTTCCCCGTCTGCTCTTCGGATCAGCATGCATTTTCCTTCAATTCGAAGTATTCCGAGCCCCGTATGAAGCCGGATGAGGCAGTCCGTAAGCTCAAGCACCCCGCTGTAGTTTTCGATCTCTAGCAGAGCGTCTCCGCGAAGACGCAGGCAAGGAACCGACGAAGACGTTGTTTCGGGAAGGTCGACAAGACGAAGAAGCTGCCCGCGCCGCCGCGCCGTCCGGATCTGCTTTTCGCAGCAAACCCTTTTCTTTTCGATATTGCTCTTTGATGAGTTTCTGTCCATACTCAATTGTATGAATTATTTTTCGAGAAAAGACGGTTTTTTGCCGTCCCCGCAGCAACCGCATGTTGAGCCGAGACGTTATATTGATATAGGTACTGCAGTGCTTAAACTGCAGAACCCAAAGCAACGAAAGGATTCCGGTTTCGGGCACTATCATGAAAAAGATTATTCCGATCATTCTCGCAATTCTGCTTCTTTCCGCAGTTGTTCTTTGCGGCTGTTCCTCGCAAAAGAGTTCATACGATTATTCAGGCAATGCCGGCTCCCCCGCCTATGAAGCGCCGTATCCCGGCGAAGCAGCATTCGACAACACAGACAGCGGAGTCACCATGCCGTCGCCTTCGGATGGAGAAAGCGGAACCGCTGTTCTTGTCAACCGCAAGATCATCCGCAACGCCGAGCTTTCCGTCGAAGCGCTTGATTTCGAAGGATTCATCGCCAAGGTCAACGAAAAGGTTCGCTCATACGGCGGATATGTTCAGTCCAATTATGTGGATTCGAGCGATTATTCCAGCGGCAGGCTTCGCACAGCCGAAACCGTAATGCGTATCCCTTCAGATAAGCTTGACGCATTTCTTTCGGACGTCAACGGCCTCGGGAACGTGATCCGGCAGAACGAAAACCTTTCGGATGTTACCGATCGATATGTTGATACCAAAGCGCGGCTTTCATCGCTCCGCACCGAATACAGCACTCTTCTCGGTCTTCTTGAAAAAGCGCAGAACCTCGACGAGATCATTCAGCTTCAGGACCGCCTCACGGATGTCCGTTACCGGATCGAATCCTATGAGGCGCAGCTGCGCAGCTACGATAATCAGATCGACTACAGCACCGTTACTCTTCATGTGCGCGAGGTCAAGCAGGAAACCGTTGTATCCGAAGAAAGCTTCGGTCAGGAAACATCCCGCCGCTTCGGCGAAAGCCTTGCTTCGATCGGCAACGGATTCGTGTCCTTTGCGAAATGGTTTATCGGCAACCTTCCCTACATCATCCTTGTTCTGATGATCCCCGCTGTGATCATCATTATCGCAGTCTCCCGCTCCAAAGCCGCGAAAAAGCGCAGGCAGACCGCTCCGGCAGCAGCAGATAATGCAGGCAAAGATTCCGAAAACAAAGCATAATCTTTAAGATAAAAGCAGATACGGAAAAGGCACTCCCCGAAAAGGGAGTGCCTTTAAACTATCGGTTGGTATTACAGCGAATCGCCGAAGTCCTCACGGAATTTCGCGGCCAGTTTCTCAGGCCAATCGGAATTCGATTCGAGTGCGTCATAGAACTGATGCGGACCCTTCTTCTCGAAATGGAGCCCGCCGATGAGGTCCTTATTGTCGCGCAGCCAGCAGAGGCGGTCGACGAGATAATTAATCTGGGAGACCGTATAGACCCTCCTCGGAACAGCGAGGCGGACAAGTTCCATCGCGCCGTAGGGTTCGACTTCATCATCCTCCCACGGTTCGTCGATCGCGCCGCGCTCCATGCCGCGCGCACCGGAGGCGATATAGATCGCGGATGCGAGGCTGCCGGCGGGATACTGTCCGTGCTTGATGTGCGGCAGGAATTTCATCGCGTCGATATGGCATCCGAGTCCGCCCGGAGGAGTTACAACGGGGATACCCGCGGCTTCGAGCTCGTTTGCGAGGTATTCGATAAACTGCGGTCCCTGCGCGATGATATCCTCATCCATTGTATCGTCGAGGCCGACGCGGATCGCTTCCATTTCCTTCACGCTCATGCCGCCGAAGGTCGGGAAGCCTTCGAAGGACGCGACGAAGGTCTTGATGTACTCATACTGCTTCTCATCGTTGAGAATGATCGCGCCGCCGCGGCCGAAGCCGAGTTTGCGCGCGGAGAAGTAGATGATATCCATCGCGTTGGAAAGAGTGCGAACGATCTCGCGGATCGAGCATTCTTTATACTTGTTTTCGCGGGTCTTGATGAAGTGCAGGTTATCCTGCAGCAAACTTGCGTCGAGAACAGAGAGAACGCCGTACTTCTTGCAGAGCTCGGAAACTGCGAGCATATTGTCGAGCGAAATGGGCTGGCCGCCGATGAGGTTAGTGCCGGATTCGATGCGGACGAATGCGATATTGGAGCCCTGCTCCTTGAGAACGCGCTCCAGCTTTTCAAGATCGAAGTCGCCCTTGAAAAGATCGGTGCTCTGCTTGTTGAAGCCTTCTTCCTTAAGGCAGATCACGTAGTCGCCGCCGCAATACTTGATCTTGCCGACGGAGGTTCCGAACTGGAAGTTCATCGGAACGATGCTGCCGGGCTTTGGCTGAACGTACGCGAGCGCAAGCATATGCTCGCATGCCCTGCCCTGGTGTATGGGAAGGAAGTAATCCTTGTTGAAGATCTCCTTGATCTTTTCGGCAAGGCGGAAATAGGTCTTGCTGCCGGCATAGCAGTCGTCGCCGAGCATCATTGCGCCAAGCTGTTCGTTGGTCATCGCATTGACGCCGCTGTCGGTGAGCATATCGAGATAGATATCCTTCGATTCCATCCTGTACGTATTAAATCCCGCCTTGCGGATCGCCTTGACGCGCTCCTCAACGGGGATGATCTCAGTTTTCTGCACGATGCAGATCTTGTGCATTTCGAGGGGAAGAGGCTTTCTTGCATAGTAACCGACCTTGGACATTCTGAAAAAGCTCCTTTCAAGGAAAAAGTATTTGCATCCTCGGGATTTTTCGACATTCTCCTGCCGTTTTCCCGATGGTTTTATTATACGGATCCATGCCCGCACGGTCAAAGTTCAAACATACTCTCTGAAAATTTGTTAACAAATTTGCCACAATTTATTTAGAAATGACAAAAAATCGGCGCAGCAAATGCTGCGCCAAAATAATTCCGGACCGGTCGTTTATTCGCTGATATATGCCTTGATCAATTCCAGTGTGTTTTTCACGCCGTCAACATGGGAACGTTCGTAACCGTGGGAAGCGTACACGCCCGCGCCGATAAGTCCGTGGCGGAGATCATAGCCCGCATCGAGAGCGGCGTCCGCATCGGAACCGTAGAAGGGATAAACATCCAGCGCGAAATCGAGGTTGTGCTTTTTCGCGAGCGAAACAAGACGGTCGGTCAGCTCGTAATTGTAAGGACCGTGGGAGTCCTTCACGCAGATGGAGACCTGATGTTCCTTGCACTCGAGGCCCATGCCTACACAGCCCATGTCGACGCTGATGATCTCCTCCGCGTCCACGGGAATACCGCTCGAGCAGCCGTGACCGACTTCTTCATAGACGGTCATATAGATATAGACCTTGCGTTTGAGTTCTATCTCTCCCTCGCTGATGCGGCGGGCAAGATCGAGCAGGATCGCGGCGGAAAGTTTATCGTCGAGGAAACGGCTCTTGATATATCCGGAAGCGGTGACGGTCGTTCTCGGATCGAAGCAGACGTAATCTCCGGTCATAATGCCGAGCTTTTTCGTATCGGCCTCGGAGAAGACCTTTTCGTCGAGAACAAGCTCCATGTTGTCCCAATCGCGCTTCTGGGTGCTGTAATCGCCATTGACATGAACCGAAGGATCGTTCATCTGGAAGCAGCCGTCATAGACTTTGCCGTCGCGTGTATATACCTTCGCGTTCTCGGTCTCCGCGTTATTTGCGTTCATGCCGCCGATCCTTGTCAGCTTGAGCCTGCCGTTCGATTTAACGGAGGCAACCATGCCGCCGAGTGTATCGATATGGGCGGAGAAAACGGTCGGAGTGCCTTCGCCTCCGAGGCAGCAGAGCACGCAGCCCTTCTTGGTTTTTTCAGGTGCATAGCCAAGACGCTTGAGTTCGTTCATGATATAGTCAGCCGCCTTTGTGGTGAAACCGCTCGGGCTGTCGATCGCCATAAGCTTTTTGAGTTGGTCGATTGTGTAATCCATTTCTGTTTCCTCCAGGATAAATTATTTAATCAGGTAAAAACTGTTCTGCGCGTCGTGGAGTTTTTTATACTCTCCGCCGAGCGCGAGCAGTTCTTCATGACTGCCCATTTCAATGATCCCGTGCTCGTCGATCACGGCAATCTTGTCCGCATTCCTGACCGTCGAAAGACGGTGCGCGATCACAAGGGTCGTTCTTCCCTTGCTGAGACGCTCGAATGCGGCAGTGATGCGCGCTTCCGTTGCGGAATCGAGAGCGCTTGTCGCTTCGTCGAGGATCAGGATCGGCGGGTTCTTCAGGAAGATCCTTGCGATCGAAACGCGCTGTTTCTGCCCGCCGGAAAGCGTTATTCCGCGTTCGCCGACGATCGTATCATAACCGTCGGGCATGTTCATGATGTCGTCATGTATCTCCGCCGCCATCGCCGCACGTACGATCTCCTCATCCGTCGCGTCGATCTTGCCGTAGCGAATATTGTCCTTCACGCTCGCGGCAAAGAGGAAGACGTCCTGCTGAACGATGCCGATATTTCGGCGCAGAGAAGCAAGCGTGACGTCGCGGATATCGTGCCCGTCAACGGTTATGCTGCCCTCCTGGATCTCATAGAAGCGCGGCAGAAGGTGGCATATCGTCGTTTTTCCGCCTCCCGAGGGGCCAACGAGAGCGACGGTCTCCCCCGCCTTGATCTTCAGGCAAAGATCGCGCAGGACCTTGTCGCCGTTGTATTTATGACCGTTCGCTGCTTCGTATGCAAAGCCGATATGATCGAAATCGATGTTGCCCTTCACATTCGTCAGCTCTACGGCATTCTCCTTGTCGGTGATATCCGGCTCCGTATCTAGCAGCTCCGTGAAGCGCTTGAAGCCCGCCATGCCCATCGCATACTGCTCGGAGAAAGCGGCAAGCTTCCTGATCGGCGTCGTAAACGAAGAAACATAGAGCAGGAAAACGATCAGCGTCGTTGAATCCATCTTCCCGCGCATCATCAGGAAGCCGCTCGCCGTCAGCACGAGAACGTTCATGATCGAAGTAAAGAATTCCATGCCGGCATGGAATTGCCCCATGGTTTTATAATATTGCTTCTTCGAGCTGATGAATATCCCGTTGCCCTTTTCGAACTTCTCGATCTCGTAGTTTTCGTTCGTGAAAGCTTTCGCGACCCTTGCGCCGCTTATCGAGGATTCGATATCGGCGTTGATTATCGCCATGCCCTCCTTGACTTTTCTGGAAGTGCGGCTCATATGGGTGCGCAGCTTCATAACGAAAAGCAGCATCAGAGGAACGCTGACGAGCAGCACGAGAGCGAGACGCCATTCAATGAAAAGCATCGCGATAAACGCGCCGAGGAATGTCACCATGGAAATGAATACATCCTCGGGACCGTGGTGTGCGAGCTCCGTAACATCGAAAAGATCGTTCGTGCAGCGGGAAAGAAGCTTGCCGGTTCGGGATTTGTCATAGAAACTGAAACCGAGCTTCTGCAGGTGCGTAAAAGCGTCCCTGCGCATATCCGCTTCGATGCCGACGCCGAGGCTGTGGCCGAGATAGGTCACGATGAAAGTCGCGGCAGTGCGCAGGATATACATCAAAAAACACAGCCCCATAAGAATAAAGAAGGGCGTGTAATTCGGATTTGAAACAGTCAGATAGTTGTTCAGAACATAGCGCGAGATGAGCGGATAAGCGATGTCCACGGCGGAAATGAACAGCGCACAGCCCATATCGGTCATGAAAAGGCCGAGATGCGGCTTATAGTAGCTTGCGAAGCGCGCAAGACCGGAGCCTTTCTTTTTCTTTTCGTCCATTATTTGCCGTCCTCTCTGCGCGATTCGCTGTCAACGCGCTTCCATTCCGATTTTTCAGGAGTTTTCTCCCCTTCTTCATCGGGAATGTCGGAAGGCATCTGCTTCACAACGAAGAAAAGTATGATCCCTGCGGCAAAGAGTCCGATTGGGATCAGTGAATTGAGCTTCAGCGGTATTGCGGCGCAAAGCGAAATAAAGGCGGCAGCAAGCGCCGCTATGGCGACCCAACTCAGAATTCTTCTAAGGCTCATATTCGGCTCCAATCACTTATTGTTGATGCAATTTTACCATATACTGTCCTTTTTTTCAATGCGTCTGCTGCATTTCGGCGATATATTGCGCCGGTATGTTCCTTAAGAATCGAAAAGAAGACGGCTCCGAAGAACCGTCTTCCGATATTCATTGGTTTTCTTTTCCGAATCAGTCTTCAGGATAGAGAGGATACTTCGCGGTCAGCTTCGCAACTTCGCCCTTGACATATTCGACTGCTGCTTCGCCCTCGAAGACGATCTTCGCGATGAGGCCTGCGATGACGACCATGTCATCCTCTTTGAAGCCGCGGCTGGTCAGAGCGGGAGTACCGATGCGGATACCGCTGGTGACAAAGGGGCTGCGGGTCTCCTTCGGAATGGTGTTCTTGTTGACGGTGATGTTCGCAGCATCGAGGAGGTTCTCGACTTCCTTGCCGGACTTGCCGCTGGCGGTGAGGTCAACGAGCATGAGGTGGTTATCGGTGCCGCCGGAAACGATGCGGAGGCCGGCCTTCTGGAGCTCTTCCGCGAGAACGGCCGCGTTCTTAACGACCTGCTTCTGATACTCCTTGAACTCGGGCTTCAGCGCCTCGCCGAAGCAGGCTGCCTTGGAAGCGATGATGTGCATCAGCGGGCCGCCCTGAGTGCCGGGGAAAATACCCTTGTCGATCTGCTTGGCAAGCTCTTCTTTGCAGAGGATGATGCCGCCGCGGGGACCGCGAAGGGTCTTATGGGTGGTGCTGGTTACGACGTCCGCATAGGGAACGGGGTTCATGTGCAGACCTGCGGCAACGAGGCCGGCGATATGAGCCATATCGACCATGAAGTAGGTCTTTTCGCCGCGGAGAGCGGAAACCTCGTCGACAATCTCACGGATGAGGTCGAAGCGGATCGCGCGGGGATATGCGCTTGCGCCTGCAATGATCATCTTGGGCTTGCACTCGAGAGCGATCCTGCGGAGCTCAGCGTAATCGATCTTCTCGTCCTCTTCGCTGACGCCGTAAGGAACGATGTTGAAGTACTTGCCGCTCATGTTGACGGGGCTGCCGTGGGTGAGGTGGCCGCCGTGGGAGAGGTTCATACCCATAACGGTATCGCCGGGGTTCAGAAGAGCAAAGTAGACGGAAAGGTTCGCCTGAGCGCCGGAATGGGGCTGAACGTTCGCGTGCTCTGCGCCGAAGAGCTTCTTAACACGCTCACGGGCAAGTTCCTCAACCTTATCGACGCACTCGCAGCCGCCATAGTAACGCTTTCCGGGATAACCCTCGGCGTACTTATTGGTGAGATGGCTGCCCATAGCGGCCATAACGGTTTCGCTGACAAAGTTTTCGGAAGCGATGAGCTCGAGGTGGCTGCGCTGGCGAGCCAGCTCCTCCTCCATATAGCCGCAAAGCTCGGGATCGGTGGACCTGATCAAATCAAACTGGATCATTTGGATGCCTCCATTGTTTTTTTGTTTATTCCACCGCTCATTATAATGCAAAAAAAGTCCGATGGCAATATCGGGCAGGCAAAAAAACAGGCAAAAATAAAATATAAATTATTGCATCCGGTATGATCGGAAATTATCCCGAGTTCAGCGGATCGCGTTGATGTAAATAAGCAGTTCTATCGGGTCTGAAAATGCATAGAGTTCAGGCTCCGTTCCTTTCGGGCAGCATACGGAAAGAAAAGTCCGCTCTTCCCCGCCGCCGAACACATGTGGAAGGATCTTATAATCCTCGCGGAGACTGCTGCCGATTATCACAGACTTCCCGCGGTCATAGCGAAGCGAAGCGACCGATCCGCCGAGTCCTTCGCTTGTCAGCTTCAGGCAGCTTTCCTTCGCAGTCCAGCTTTCAAGGAAAAACGCAGTTCTGTCCCCCGCCTGCAAATACTCCTCATATTCCCGTTCGTCGAGCGTGCGCCGGATCAGCTTATCGCTGCATACGCGTTCACGCTCGGCGTCGATACCGACCGGGGCATATGAGAAAACCACCGCAGCAAGGCCGGCTGTGTGAGTGATATTCATAAAGCCTTCATCAAGCTCCGGCTTCCCCGAAGCGTTCTTTATATAATCCCTGCTTGTCCATTCCGCGGGATCCCCTATAAACGGACTTTCTCCGACAGCAGAAGAAATGTCCTTCCATGCCGCCATCCTCGCAGCGCGGTAACAAAGCTCCGCCGCGGCTGATTGACGCAGCCTGACGCCCGGTTCGCTGCTCAGAAGCATCCCGAGCGTTTTTTCGGAATATGCGGAAGGAAACCGAAGAAAGTCCCAATCCTCCGGAAATGCAAAAGTGCAGATATAAGCTTTTCTTGTTCTTATCATGGTTTCAATCTATCACGACACGCCCCTTCAGTCAAGAAAAATTTCTCAAAGGGTATTGACAAACATTCAGCGGCGTGTTATATTGTGTATGTTCAATATGCACAATGTTTGGTTGTGCGAAACAAGGAGGCAAATATGTCAGCAATGATGAATGTTCGGGGGCTTGCAAAGAAGTATCCCGGATTCGAACTGAAAGATGTCGGTTTCAGCGTTGAACCCGGCTATATCGTCGGCTTCATCGGCCGCAACGGCGCCGGCAAAACAACAACGATCAAATCCATCCTCGGCCTTACGAAACCCGACTCCGGAATCGTTGAGCTTTTCGGAATGAATATGCGCGAGCACGAGATCGAATGCAAGCAGCAGATCGGAATCGTTTTCGGCGAATTCGGCTACTATGCCGATAAGCGCATTCGCTCGATCACCGCCGTCTACAAGCGTTTCTATAAAGACTGGGATAAGAAAAAATACCGTCAGTATATCGAAAAATTCAAGCTCGACGAAAGCAAGCGCATCAAGGAGCTCTCCTCCGGCATGAAGGTCAAATACTCCCTCGCCCTTGCGCTTTCCCATAACGCGAAGCTTCTTATTCTCGATGAACCCACAAGCGGTCTCGATCCCGTTTCGCGCGATGAGCTCACCGATATCTTCCGCGAGATCGTTTCGGACGGCGAGCACAGCATCCTCTTCTCCACTCATGTGACCTCCGACCTTGACAAATGCGCCGACTACATCATCTATATCCGCGAAGGCAGCATTATCATGCAGGGCGACCGCGAGGAGATCATCAACGGCTACCGTCTTGTTCAGGGCAGGCTCGACGAGCTTACCCCCCGCCTTGAGGAAGCGCTGCTCGGCATCAAAGAAACGCCGTTCGGCTTTACCGGCCTCATCCGTGCGGACGAATGCTATCTTGCCGACGGTCTGCAGTCCGCAAAGGCAGATATCGAATCGATCATGGTCTATACCGAAAAATACGAAAACCACGAAGGGAGTGACAGATAATGAAGACGAATACCATCCGCAATCTGATCTATAAGGATTTCCGAATCTCGCTCCATCCTTCGGTATTCATTTTCCTCATCCTTGCTCCGGCGATGCTCTTTATCCCGGACTACCCTCGCCCGATCGGGTTCTTTTACCTGCTTATCGGCGTTATGAATATGTTCACGCTTGATCTTCAGTATAAGGACCGCGAATTCTGCGCTCTGCTGCCCGCACGCAAACGCGACTGCGTGAAAGCAAGGATCCTGAGCGTTTCGATCATTGAACTCTGCGTGATGCTTGTTTCCGTTCCGTTCGCGTTTATCGCTCACCGTGCCGTTTCCGCAAGCGGCGCCGCCGGTCATGCGGGCATGCATATCAATGCAACGCTTTATGCGATCGTGCTTATCGGCTACGGCATTTTCAACCTGATCCTGATCCCCGGCGGCTACCGTAAGCATTTCCGCGTCTTTGCCCGAGGTTTCATCGGCATGGCTGTCTTCATGCTTCTCACGATCGGTCTTGAGAACCTTGTTTGCCGCATAAATAACGGAACGTTTTTCCTCAACGGGGTCTCAACTTCCGAGATCCTGCTCCAGCTTCCGTTTGTTGCAGGCGCCGCCGTCTTCTATGTCCTTATGAACATTCTCACCTATCAAATCTCCGTTCATGAATTCGAGAAGGCGGATATCTGATGGAAGTGCAGTTATCTATACTTAATACATCCGACACGCCGATCTACAGGCAGCTGTATGACCAGATCGCGTTCCAGGTGATCCGCGGCGAGCTTTCGGGAGGCTACTGCCTGCCCCCGATCCGCGCGCTTGCGGGTCAGCTCGGGATCAGCGTGATCTCGATCAAGCGCGCTTGGGAGGAGCTCGAGCGCGACGGCTACATCAACACGATGGTCGGCCGCGGCTGCTTTGTTGCGTACCTTTCGTATGAAGAGCGAATCGAAAAACGCAATTCGCTTGCGCTCGAAGAATTCAGCGGCTGCGCAGCAACCTTCCGTGCTCTCGGAATGAGCCCGGAGGATGTGCTTCGGCTGGTGAAAGAGAATTATTGATCATTGCGGGCTTGAAAACGAAGCACTGCAGTAGTATAATTGTTCCGTATGGATAAAGGCCCGATCCCTTCCCATACGGAACTTTTTTTCGGAGGCGTGATATGGAAACTGAAAATACCGGCGCGCTGACGCTGGCACAAATCGAAAAAGAAGCAAATGCTGTGCTTGATGAACTCTTCGCGAACTGCAGCGAAGGTTATTATAAACTGAACCCCGGCGACATCGTCGTCATCGGCTGCAGCACCAGCCGCGTTATGGGCTACCACATGGGTCAGCACTCCACCGAGGACGTTGCTAAGACCCTTATGAATACGATTCTCCCCCGCGTCCGCGAAAAGGGGCTCTTCCTCGCCTGCCAGTGCTGCGAGCACCTCAACCGCGCGCTGGTCGTCGAAAGGGAGTGCATGGAGAAATACGACTTCACGCAGGTTTCCGTAAAACCCGCGCTGCATGCCGGCGGCGCCTGGAGCGTTCAGGCGATGGCGCAGTTTGATGACCCCGTCGTGGTTGAAGATATCAAAATGCGCGCCCGCGCCGGGATCGATATCGGCGGAGTGTTCATCGGGATGCACATGAAGCCTGTCTGCGTGCCGATCCATAACGAAAACACTAAGATCGGCTGCGCAAATATCACCATGGCCCGTCAGAGGCCGAAGCTGATCGGCGGAGCACGAGCTCAGTATTGAGATGGCAGTAAAAACGAAAGCTAAAACCGCAGGAGCCGGGAAATCACAGAAGCCGAGGATGAGCCAGACTCAGGTCATTTCACTCGGCTTTTTTATCATCATCACTATCGGCACGCTGCTGCTGATGCTTCCGTTTTCTTCCAAAAGCGGTCAAACAACACCGTTCCTCGATTCGCTTTTCACCGCAACGAGCGCAAGCTGCGTCACGGGCCTTGTGACGGTCGATACCTTCACCCACTGGTCGCTTTTCGGCCAATGCGTGATCCTTGTAATGATCCAGCTCGGCGGTCTTGGCTTCATGACGATCGCGACCTTCTTCGTTCTGCTCGTCAACCGAAGGCTCGGCCTTCGCGGGCGCGAGATCCTTTCCGAAAGCATCAGCTCCTTCCAGCTCGGCGGCATCCTCGGCCTTGCGAAAAAGATCGTGATCATCACCGCCGCTCTGGAATTCACAGGCGCAGCTCTCTTGATGATCCGCTTCTGCCCGCAGTTCGGATTCTGGCGCGGACTGTATGTCAGCCTTTTCCACTCGGTCTCCGCTTTCTGCAACGCGGGTTTCGACCTTCTCGGGCGCTTCGGCCAGTACGGTTCCTTCGTTCCGTATTATAACGACTTGCTCGTCAATGCCGTGCTCATCGCCCTGATCGTCATCGGCGGCCTCGGCTTCCTCGTTTGGGACGATGTGATGAACCACGGCTTCCGCCTCAGGAAATACCGTCTGCACAGCAAGGTCGTGCTCACCGCAACTGCGATACTGCTCTTCGGCGGTGCGCTCATACTCTTCTTCACCGAAGCGAACGACGCCTGCGCCGGCATGAGCTTCGGCGAAAGGGTCCTGACGGCGCTGTTCGGCTCCGCGACGGCGAGGACGGCGGGCTTCAACACGATCGACATCGCGAAGATGAGCGACGGCGGCAAGCTCACGACGATCATCCTGATGTTCATCGGCGGCTCCCCCGGCTCCACCGCAGGCGGTATCAAAACAACGACTGTCTTCACTCTCCTGATTTACGCATTCTCCTATATTCGCGGAAACCGCACATTCGGAGTTTACGGCCGCAGGCTTGAAAACGACGCGCTGCATAAGGCGGCGACGGTCTTCTTCACGAACCTCATGCTGATGCTCATCGCAACGCTCGTGATCGTCAGCGTCGACCGCCTGCCCCTCGTCGACACCCTCTTTGAAACGAGCTCCGCCGTTGCAACGGTCGGCATGAGCACGGGCATCACGCGCGATCTTTCCACCGTTTCGCGCATCGCGATCATCCTGCTGATGTTCTGCGGCCGCGTCGGGAGCCTCAGCTTCGCCGGCGCTCTCGCCGCGAAAAAGGAGCCGCCGCGCGTTAAGGACCCCGTTGAAAAAATCATTATCGGATAAGAAAAAATCGAAAGGATAAAGCCATGAAATCCATCCTTGTTATCGGCGCCGGAAAATTCGGCCACTATTTCTGCCATTTCCTTCAGAAGCAGGACTGCGAAGTCATGATCGTTGACGGAGAAGAGGACAAGCTTTCCGATATGCTCGGCTATGTTTCCAGCGCGAAGATCGGCGACTGCACGCGGAGGGACGTTGTCGAAAGCCTCGGCGTTGAGGATTTCGAGGACTGCGTCGTCTGCATCCCCGGCGATTTTCAGAACAGCCTGCAGGTCGTGGATCTTCTCCGTGAATGCGGCGCAAAGCGCATTACAGCCGTCGCTTCAACGGAGATCCAGGCGAAATTCCTTGAAAAGAACGGCGCCGATTCGGTCATTTTCCCCGACCGCGACCGCGCCGAACGTGCCGCAGTCAGCATCGCAGACGATACGGTTTTCGATTACAGGAAGCTTTCCGACGGCTACGGCATCTATGAGATCATCCCGCCGAAGCGCTGGCTCGGCCAGGCCGTCGTAAGCGTGGACGTCCGCCGAAAATACAATATCAACATCATCTCGATCAAAACGCCGTCCGGGCATATGCTCATCCCGACGCCCGACTACGTTTTCAACAACGAAGACCACCTGATGGTCTTCTGCAAGGACGCGGCGATCGAAAAGCTGCAGTAAGCTTCGGTCTTCCCTGCCCCCCCGGCGCTGCGGCTTCGGAAATAGTATATCGGCAAAAAGCAAATCCGCTCTTGCAAAAACCTTCCTCCCGATGTATAATAGCAAAGCTGCGATACGGAGCGGTATCGAAGTGGTCATAACGGTCCTGACTCGAAATCAGGTGTAGGGAAACCTACCGTGGGTTCGAATCCCACCCGCTCCGCCAAGCAAATAGGAAGTGCCTTTAGGTGCTTCCTATTTGCTTGTTTTGGAATGTTGTGGGATTCGAAGGGCGGATCAGGGAACCATCCGGTGGATGGTTCCCCCGCCCCGGCTTTTTCGTCGCAGGGCGAGAAGGCGGCGGTATGAGCCGACTTCGAGACCCGATGCGCGAAAAAGGAATCCCACC
>JAEEYN010000042.1 GCA_016288175.1 Bacillota bacterium
CGCGCTGCTTCTTTCCGCCCCGAGCTGCGGCGGCAGCACCCCTCCGAAGCGCGAAAGCGTGGTCCTCTATCTTTCGCAGGGCGAATACAGAGCCGTTACCGAGATCGACCCGGAGGGCCACGAAGTGCTCGCTTCCGCCGGTTTCGTTCCGGAAGGCGAAGACGCCGATTCGCTCGCCTACCGCGTGGATTTCAGCGCGAACGGAAACGCTTATTACTATACCGGTTCCGGCGAAAACCTTGCGCTGAACCGCGCGCCGATCTCCGACATGAACGCAAAAGCGCTGAAGGACGGCAAGCTTCCGCTTGAAGTCTGCGAAGGCGTCCGGATGGGCTTCGGCGCATTCCGCGAGTTTGGCGACGGCACCGTCATCTTCCTCGATCAATCGAACTGCCTCTGCTATTTCGACGGCGAAAGCATAATCGAACTTTTCGGCGAGCCTGTCGAGACTTTCCGCTGCGACGGGGAGAAAAACTGCCTTATCGTTGTTTCCGAAGGTCCGGTCTACGGGCTTTACCGAATCGGGAATGCCGATCCCGAAACGAAGACTTTGCTCGACGGCGGCGCGATCGGCTATTTCATGACCCCGGGCGATGACGCATACTGCTTTTATTCAAACGGCGCGGCGCTGAACTGCGTCGGCATTACGGGCGAAAAGACCGAAGTCACCGCCGGAGGGAAGACCGTCGGCACCGCCGGGGATAAGGTCTATTTCCTCGAGCCGACCGAGCGGTTCTATGTTGCGGACAGCTCGAACAGCTACAATGTTTTCGACCTCTTCTGCTTCACGGCGGGCGGAGGACGCTCCCTCTGCGCCGAGGACGTCGTGCACTGGCGCAAAGGTTATCAGTGCCTTGTTTTCAACACGGTCCCGATGCTGAACGAGCGCTATCTCGGGCGCTGGGAAACCTATCCGGGCCGCGTCATCGAAGGGCAGCAAAACAGCGTTCTGCTGTTCGATTCCGCCGAAGTTTACCGGCTCGGCATCAGCGCGGCCGAAAAAGTCAAGGGGCTCACCTCGCTCGGTCATGACTGGATCTATGTCGGCTGCGGCGCTTCGCTCTATCTTTACCGCGGCGAACGCAGTCAGCTTTACTATGCCGAAACCGACGGCGGAAGCATCACGGGCCTTGTTTCGCTCGCCAACCAGGCGACGCCGATCGGCCGCGACGGCGACATTCTCTTTTTCGAAACGGGCTTCGCGAAAACCGCGGGCACATGCAGCATTTATTCCTGCAGCGGAGGCGAGCTTGCCTGCCTCGCGAGGGACGTGCTTTTCGATTCGCCCTATGCGGTTTACCGTGACGGCGCCGTCGTCTGCAGCACAGCCGAAGGTCTTGCCTTCTTCCGCGGCGGCGAGGGCAAAACCGTCGGGGACGCCGCGGAGCTGTTTATCAGGATCGGCGAAAATGAGCTCGTCTATATCTCCGGCGGCAGGCTCTATCATTGCAGCGGAGCGTTGAGCACGCTTCTCGACGAAAACGTCGATTACGTCTGGAGCTCCCGCCGGGAGGAAACGATCGAGCACTGGAGCTGATCCCGGCCGCCGTTTTCCGGCAAAATACGCTCTTCGGGCCGCATACGCGGCTCTTTTCAACCGATTTCAGGAGGACGAATGCGGATCATCGAATTCACAGCAGGCGAAGCGCAGCACGGACGGAGCGCGGCAAGCGTTCTGCGGCGGGAGATGCGCCTTTCCGGCGGGCTGATCGCGAGGCTGAAAGTCTCCGGCGGCCTTGCCCGCAGCGGGATGCCGCTCAAAACAAACGAGCTGATCCTCGCGGGCGACGTCATCTCCGCTGCCGTCGGCGAGAGCCCCGCGCAGGCGGAAGACTGCGTTCCCCTGCCCTTCCCGGTTTTGTATGAGGATGAGGATATCCTGATCGTCGACAAACCCGCCGGCGCCGCGGTGCACGGTTCGAGGTACGACGACGCCGTTCCCTCCGTCGAAGCCGCCGTCAACGCCTATTACGGCAAAGCGGGACTCTTTCACCCGGTCAGCCGCCTCGACCGGGGAACGAGCGGCGCGATGGTCATCGCGAAGAACGGCTATATGCACGAGCTGCTCGGCCGCGCGCTGCACACCGCCGATTTCGAAAGGTATTATCTCGGCGCGTCGGAGGGCTGTCCGCCCGATACGGAGGGCGTCATCGACCTTCCGATCGCGCGTGTTACCGGGAGCGCGATCAAGCGTGAGATCAGCGAAAGCGGCGCGCCTTCCGTAACGCATTACCGCGTTTTAAAGAAAAACGGCGGATTCTCGCTCGTCGAGTTCCGCCTTGAAACGGGGCGGACGCATCAGATCCGCCTGCATATGTCGGCCGTCGGCTGTCCGCTCGCCGGGGACTGGCTCTACGGCCGGGAGAATAAAGCGCTGATTGCAAGACCGGCGCTGCATTCGAGCCGCGTCGTCCTTCTTCATCCGCTGAGCGGGGAAAAGCTCGAAGTCGTCTCCCCCCTGCCCGAAGACATCGCAAAACTGTTTGAATAACTGTCGGTAAACAAAAAAAGCGTCTTATGACGCTTTTTATGCTTCTTCAGCGTTTGAATTCGCTGTAATCGAAATCCGGGCTTCTTGTGTCGAAGATCTCGAGCAGCACCTCCGGCGGGCAGACGATGCGCTCCACCGAGGGATGATAATAGAAAACGCAGGTGCGGTCATCGTAATTGAACTCCTCGCCGTCCGGGCTCCAGAGGATGATCCGCTTGTTGCTGCGCGTCGCGATCGCCATGCCGAGCTCCGTATGCGCCGTCCCGCCCGCGGGCAGAAGGTCGATCACGAGCTCCGCATCCTTCAGCGCGCGGTATTCGATGAAAGCAACGTCGCCCATGCGCTGCGGCCCGGCGTAGCGAACGTCGCCGTATGCCGTCCAGTCGTAGGTCTGCTCATGTCCGTTGCTCAAAAGAACGTTCGTGAGCCGGATTGCAAGGGGGATATTGTCCATCCCCGCAGCGATATAAAACCTCATTATTGCCTCCTTTCGGCAGAACCGATCAGTCCGCGCTGATCTTGCCCTCCGCCCAATGCTTCCTGCAAAGGCCGATGTATTTGTCGTCCGCGCCGAGCACGACCTGCTCGCCGACTTTCGTGATCCCGCCCTTGCCGTCGAGCCTTGCGTTCATGATTGCCTTTTTGCCGCACCAGCAGATCGTTTTGATCTCCTCGATCGTGTCCGCGAAGGCCATAAGCCAATGGCTGCCCTCGAAGAAATTGCCCTGGAAATCCGTCCGAAGGCCATAGCAGATGACGGGGATATTGTAATTGTCGACGGCGTCCACGAGCAGCATGACCTGCTGCTTCGTCAAGAACTGCGCCTCGTCAACGATCAGGCAGTCGAACTTATGCGCCTTGACATCCTCCCAGGGGATATCGTCGAAAAGCACGCATTCGTCGGAAAGACCGCAGCGGGAGCGAACGGTCCGAATGCCGTCGCGGGTGTCGGTTGCGGGCTTCGAAAGCAGCGCCTTCTGGCCCCTTTCGCCGTAGTTGTATTTGACCATGATCGCCTGCGCGGTCTTGGAAGAGCTCATTGCGCCGTAGCGAAAATACAGTTTTGCCATTTGGTTCTCCGGTTTTGTCCCACAAAACGGGATTTTCTTTCTTCATAAGTAATATTAACACAAAAACTGCGGAATAGCAAATTTTTCGCCGAATCCTCCCCCCTTCGGTCCGAAAAGCGGGCGGCGGCGAACAAAAGAGCCGTCCCGAGGAAGGAACGGCTCCGTCTTTAAGCGAAACTATCTTGTACTCTTGTCGTAGGGTATGCCCTCCGCCTTCGGAGCCTTGGAGCTCTTCGATGTGAAGGCAAGAACGATGAGGCAGATCACGTACGGGAGCATGTTGTAGATCGGTTTCGGGATATCGAGCCTTTCGAGCAGCTCAATAGCCTGGTTGACGTTCGCGAGAGCGCGGAACAAACCGAACAGCAAAGCGGAGATGGCGATGCGGTGCGGTTTCCACTGACCGAAGATCATGACCGCGAGAGCGAGGAAGCCGAAGCCCGCAACGCCGGTTTCGAAGTTCGCTTCGCTGCCGCAGGAGTAGATGTACATCAGACCGCCGATGCCGCCGAGCGCACCGGAGATCAGAACGCCGAAGTAGCGCATCTTCGCAACGTTGATACCGACCGAAGCCGCCGCCTGCGGATGCTCGCCGCAGCTCATGAGCCTGAGGCCGAAGCGGGTCTTGTAAAGCACGATGTATGCCGCAACAAGCAGGATGACCGTCAGGATCATGAACATATTGAACTCGGTTCCCTGCGAGAGCGAGAGCAGCGGGCGGGTATCCTTGAAGATGATCCTTGCGGAGTTGTCCGCGCCTGCAGTCCTTGCGATGTTGAGCGCCTTGACGATAACGGTCGCGAGAGCAAGGCCGAGCATGTTGAGCGCCGTACCGACGAGGGTCTGGTCGGCTTTGAAGTTTATGCTCGCAACGCCGAGCAGCAATGAGTAAACCATGCCGCAGATCATTGCCGCAAGGGTAGCCGCCAGGAAGATCAGGATCGGGGGAAGCGTCGCCGGGATGAAGGCAAGAACGAGGATGCCGCCGAGGCCGCCCATTACCATAATGCCTTCAAGACCGATGTTGATGATACCGGAACGTTCGGAATAGCAGCCGCCGAGAGCGACGACGGTGAGCAGTGACGCATAAACCAGCGTGTACTGAATAAGGAGCATCATTTGGCCTCGCCTCCTTTCATTTCTTCGGATGCATCATCCGCTGCAGCATTCTCCTTTTCCGCAGCCGCGAGCGCGTCAAGCTTTGCCTGCCTGCGCCTTTCGCCCGCTGCGCTGACCTTGCTCATCTGGAGCTTCATGAAGAGCACGAAGCCGCAGAGGTAGATGATGATCGCGGAGACCAGGTCGGCGATCTGCGCCGGATACATGCCGGTCAGCGAGGTGCCGCCGTCGGAGATATGCTGAATGAAGTACGAGGAGAAGATGACTCCGATCGGATGCAGGCCGCCGAGGAATGCCGCCGCGATGCCGTTGAAGCCCATTGCGGGTACGCTCGTCTGGTTCGTATTCCAGGTCGAGAAGCCCGAAAGGAAGAAGAACGAAGCCGCAATGCCCGCGAGCGCGCCGCAGATGACCATCGTCAGGATGATATTGCTCTTTTCGCGCATGCCGGCGTATTTCGCCGCATTCTTATTGAAGCCGGTCGCTTTGATTTCGTAACCGAATTTGGTCTTCGAAAGCAGGATCCAAATCGCGACTGCGATTATCAGCGTCAGCGGTATCGCTATCGTGACGCTCGTATTCTTGCTGAAAAGGCCGTCGAGCCCCATATTGGGGATCAGCGACGGGCTCTGGCCGCGCACGAAAGCGATGGTGTCCTTTTCGGCGCCTTTGCAGAACGCTTTCATAAGCATGTTCACAATGTACAGGCTTATCCAGTTCAGCATGATGCCGGAAATGACCTCGTTGACGTTCAGATATGCCTTGAGCGCGCCGGAGATCGCTCCCCAGAGCGCGCCGGCCACGATCGCGACGAGGATGCAGATATACCACGGGGAGCTGAATTTATAGGCAAAATACAGGCAAGCGCCCGCGCCGGCAACATACTGGCCGGCGGCACCGATGTTGAACATGCCCGTCTTATACGCGAAAAGTATCGAGAGGCTGCAGAGGATCAGCGGAGCGGTCTTGACGACCGTATTGCCGAGGTGCTTGAGCTGGAAGACCTTGTTGTTGCGCGCAAGGAAGTTCTTGAGCATGACCTCCATGCCCTTCCCCGCGTTCTCCGGATTGATGATCAAAAGCACGATATAGCCGACCAGAAGACCGAGCAGGATGCATATCAGCGCCGCAAGGAAGGAGCGCACGCCGGGGAGGCCGAAAAAGCCCCGCTTGTTGTTACCTTTTTTGTCCATTGTCATTACTCCCCTTCCTTATTGGTGTTCCGCTTCGCACCGGCCATATAGAGACCGAGCTCTTCAACGGTCGTCTGCTTCGGATCAAGCTCGCCGACAATCTCGCCCTCATACATTACAAGGATCCTGTCGGAGAGGTTCATGACCTCCTCAAGCTCCAGCGAGATCAGAAGAACGGCGTTGCCTGCGTCGCGGTGCTCGATGATGCGCTTATGGATAGCTTCGATCGCGCCGACGTCGAGGCCGCGCGTGGGCTGGACCGCAACGAGGAGGCGCGGAGCCTTGTCGATCTCGCGGGCGAAGATCGCCTTCTGCTGGTTGCCGCCGCTCATGCTCCTTGCGGTCGTTGCCGCGCCTTGGCCGGAACGGACGTCGAATTCGTCGATCAGCCTTTCCGCATAGCTGCGGATCTCGCCCTTCCGCAAGAATCCGATGGCGTTTGTGAACTGCGGCTCGAAATACCGCTGCAGGACCATGTTGTAATCGAGAGGATAGTCGAGAACAAGGCCGTGCTTATGCCTGTCCTCGGGGATATGGCTCATACCGGAAGAGGAGCGCTTGCGGATCGATCTATGCGTGATCTCCTCGAGCGGGAGGGGAGATCCGTCGCCGTCCCTGCCTGCCATGAACAGTTTGCCGCCGGCAAGCGGTTCGAGACCGGTGATGCCGTAAACGAGCTCCGTCTGGCCGTTGCCGTCGATGCCGGCGATGCAGACGATCTCGCCCTCGCGGACTTCGAAGCTTACGTCCTTGACGGCAAGGTTCTTATGCACTTTCGATGCGACGCAGACGTTTTCCGCGCGGAAAACAACTTCGCCGGGCCTTGCGGCGCCTTTCTGGACGACGAATTCAACATCCCTGCCGACCATCATGCGCGAAAGCTCTTCCTTGGTCGTATTGGCGACTTCGACGGTGCCGATGTATTTGCCCTTGCGAAGAACGGTGCACCTGTCCGCGACGCTCATGATCTCATTCAGCTTATGGGAGATGAAGAGGATGCTCTTGCCTTCGGCGGCAAGGTTCTTCATGATCTGCATAAGCTCGTCGATCTCCTGCGGGGTCAGAACGGCCGTCGGTTCGTCGAAGATCAGGATCTCGTTGTCGCGGTAGAGCATCTTCAGTATCTCGGTGCGCTGCTGCATTCCGACGGTGATATCGGATATCTTCGCGTCGGGTTCGATCCTGAGCCCGTATCTTTCGCTGAGCTCCATGACCTTTTTGCGCGCTTCGTCCTTCTGGAGGAAGCCGTGTTTGCAGGGCTCGACGCCGAGGATGATGTTGTCGAGAACGGAGAAGATCTCAACAAGCTTGAAATGCTGGTGGACCATGCCGATGCCGAGAGCGTTCGCGTCGTTCGGGTCGCGGATCAGCACTTCCTTTCCATCCTTTTTGATGATGCCTTCCTCCGGCTGATAGAGGCCGAAGAGGACGCTCATAAGGGTTGATTTGCCTGCGCCGTTTTCGCCGAGCAGCGCGTGGATCTCGCCCTTTTTGAGCTTGAGAGTGATGTTGTCGTTTGCGATAATGCCCGGGAACTTTTTCGTGATCCCGATCATCTCGATCGCATATTCGGATGTGTTTTCGCGGGTTATGTCTTCCAAAAATATTCCCCCTTACCGGATCTTATTGGCCGAATACCGGTTTCCATGCCTTTAATTTTAACATAGAATCCCCTTCATTTCAATATAAAATATAGCTCAACTTCCTGTTTTGCCTCATTTCACCGAGTCCGCCGCCTCTCCGACTGCCGCAAAACAGTGTCCGTGCAAAATTTTTGGGAAAATCGGACTTACGGGACCTGTTTTTGGTAAAAGTATACTTCCATTTTTGATTTTTTTCTGCTATAATGTGGTCGTATATCGGGTTTAAAAGAATAGATCCGGTAACACATATCACATACGGAGGATTATACCATGAAAAAGCTGTTTGCACTTGCTCTGGCTCTGCTGATGGTCCTTTCCATCGTTGCTTGCGGCAAGACTGAGGACAACAACAACGAAGGCAACAACGACAATCCCGGTGAAGCCACTCAGGATCCCAACGGCGGCAACACCCAGCCCACCGGCGACTACAAAGTCGCGATGATCACCGACTACGGCGATATCACCGACCAGAGCTTCAACCAGACCACCTACGAGGCCTGCAAAGAGTACTGCGAAGCCAACAACATCAGCTTCAACTACTACAAGCCCGCCGGTGACAGCACCCCCGAGCGCGTTGCGAAGGTTGAGGAAGCTGTCGACGCAGGTTACAACATCATCGTAATGCCCGGCTTCGCATTCGCCGGCACCATCTACGAGGTTCAGGATAAGGAAGAGTATGCGGATGTTAAGTTCGTTGCTCTTGACGTTTCCCAGTGGGATGTTGAGGATTGCTTCTACAATCATGACGAAGCGAACAACCGTACCGATCTCATCGATGCGAACAATCAGCCTCACGTAAGCAACAACGTCTACTGCGCTGTTTACCAGGAAGAGCTCTGCGGCTACATGGCAGGTTTCGCTGCCGTTAAGCTCGGCTACAAGCACCTCGGCTTCCTCGGCGGCATGGCGGTTCCCGCTGTTGTCCGCTACGGTTTCGGTTTCGTTCAGGGCTGCAACGCTGCCGCTGAAGAAATGGGCATCGCAAACGAAGTCACCGTCGAGTACGTTTACGGCAACACCTTCGGCCCCGCTCCCGAAGTTCTCGCTGCTATGGACGTTTGGTTCGGTGAGAAGAACGTTGAAGTCGTCTTCGCATGCGGCGGCGGCATCTACGTTTCCGCTACCGAAGCTGCCAAGAAGGCCGGCGCCAAGATCATCGGTGTTGACGTTGACCAGGCTGCTATCATCGACAACCTCGGCGCTGCCGGCATGACCGTCACCTCCGCGATGAAGGGCCTTGCGGCAACCGTTAAGAACGTTCTCAACGAGACCATCATGAACAACAACTGGTCCAAGTTCGGCGGCAAGGTCGAGAACCTCGGCCTCGTTTCCGGCGACGATCCCACCCTCAACTACGTTCAGATCCCCATGGAGTCCACCCAGTGGGCAGAAGGCTTCACTCAGGATGACTACAAGGCTCTCGTAGCTGCGATGTTCAACGGCACCGTCACCGTTTCCAACGCGATCGACGCTATGCCCCAGGTTTCCATCACCGTTAACGAGTACGGCAACATCCTGTAATTCAACAGGGGCTTTGCCCCTCGGAAATCACTGAAAAAACAGTCCGCGAAAGCGGGCTGTTTTTTTGTGCGTTCATTCGTTTCACCGTATTCGTTTTTTTCCGCGGCGGAGCCGTCTCCCCCTCTTCTTTACCGCTTCGGAGCTTATGCCTTGGCTTCGGCCTCGCTCTCTGATCCCTCGCCTTCCGCGGTTTTGCCGTCCTCAACAAGCCTGTGCTTTTCCCATTTCGAGCAGAAGAAGTAGATGAGCGTGATAGTCGAGCAGAGCAGCCAGCCGGCAGGATAGCCAAGCGCGATCATGCGGATCGTGTTGCTGATATAGTTGGACATGATGTAAAGATAGATCTGGCGGAACAGAACGAAGGAACCGAGCATGATGAACATTGGCGTGCGGCTGTCGCCCGCGCCGCGCAGAGCGCCGGCAAGGACCTGATTGACGCAGCAGAGCACATAGAACGGAGATATCAGCCGCAGCAGCATCGAGCCGTATTCGATGACCTCCGGTTTATCGTTGAAGAATTCAACGAGCTGCGGCGCGAATAACAGCACGGGGATCATCAGCAGCGCCGTCGACGCGACGGAGATCAGCATCGTTATGCTGATGCCCTTCTTCGCGCGCTTTGTATCCCCGACGCCGAGGTTCTGCCCGACGAAAGTTGTTCCTGCAAGGGAAACGCTCTGCATCGGCAGCAGCAGGAACTGGTCGATCTTCGCGTAGGCCGTCCAGCCGCTCATGCAGTCGTTGCCGAATTGGTTGATATAGCC
>JAEEYN010000005.1 GCA_016288175.1 Bacillota bacterium
CAGCTCCTCCTCCGTCAGTTCGCGCAGCGGCTGCGTTTCTTCAATGATACGCTGAAAAAGGCTCAGCGACTGGGGGTAGGGGAGGAGCTCCTCGGTCTGCCAGCCGTCGCCGCTTTTTACGAGCGCGAGCACGACCCTGTCGTCATCGCCCGCAGCTTTGGCTTCCGCCATAGCCTGGGTGCAGAAAAGATAGATGTGATCGTCGCTTGCCCAGATGCGCTTATTGACGATGGCAGTTTCGTTTTCGCCGGCATCCGCAAGCAGCGCTTCCGCGGCGGTAAAGGCGGCGGCATCGGTGAGATCGCATTCGGCGTTGACATAGCAGGTTCCGTGCGCTTCCACCGAAAGCAGGTGATAAGGAATGATATAACAAGTTTGCCCGTTCAGTTCCGCCTGCTCAAGCCCTGCTTCCCCGAGCGGAACGGGCTGTTGAGGCTGTTCCTCCTCCGCCTTTTTGCAGGCGGCAAGGCCGTAAAGCGCGGACGCTGCCATCAGTGCCATGAGGCAGAACGCGATCAGTTTTTTCATTTGATTTTTCATACTGTTCACTCCCGATTCTATTTATTGATCGAATAAACCGAGCATCGCGGCGGTGATCTCCTCGGCGGAATCCGCGCTGCCGCTCTTGACGGTATAGACGTTGTGATCCACGGCGAAGGATACGACGCAGCCCTCCTCGCCGATCGCGAAGAGGCAGTCGGCGCCGCGAACGGCCTTTCGGTATACTTCGGTGTATTCACCGATCAGCAGGGTCGAAACGCTGATGTCGTCGTCCGTGACCTCCCGGAGGCAAAGACTGCCGCGAACGGAGACATCGTCCGCGCCGAGACGGAGAACGATATCCACGATCGCGCTCTTTTTATCGGCGACCTGCGCGTAGGCGGCGACGAATTGGAGGTTTTCATCCTCCGGATAGAGCAGTTTTTCGCCGAAATACGCCCTAAGCTCCTCCGCCGATGAAAACTCGCGGTATTCGATCACCGTGGAAGGCTTTTTTCCGCCGGGAACGGCGGTGGGAGAATAGTCGATCTTCAGGTAATTCGCGTCCCAGTGCACGAGCGCCGACCACACGCGGAGCCCGGAAGCCTGGGCGACGGAAGCGCCGATGCAGAAAACGAGCAGCAGCGCCGCGGCGGCAACGGCAAACCGTTTAAACGGCGCGGCGTGCGCCTTGTATTTCAGCGTCTTTTCCGATACGGGAACGGACGAAAGCGCTTCGATCCTTTCACGGGCATAGAGCACGGTCTTTGCATATTCGTCGGCAAGGGCGTCGTCCCGCTCGGAGAGGGGTTTCGCGGTCTCCGCGTCGAGCAGCGCTTCCGCGCGGGAGGCAAGCTTTTGATACTTTCTTATTTCTTTGGAATTCTTCATCTTTTCCTCCTTTCGCGGAAGTCAGTCCCTGTTCGAAAACCGCTCATGCACCGCGGCTTTCAGCTTGTCCGAAACGCGGAACAGCCGCATCCGCACAGCGTCTTTGGAGATCCCGAGCCTCTTTGCGATCTCGTCCGCCGAAAGAGCTTCGTCATAATACATTTCGAAAATCGTTCGCTCTTCATAGCGAAGATCGGCGAGCAGCTTCCCGCGCAGCTCGGCGGCATCCTCCTCTTCGGGCGGAGCGCCGGAGCGGCTTTCGGCGGAAAGCGGTCCGATGAGCTTTGCGGCGTCCGCGCCGGGGAAACCGTCCGAAAAGCCCGCGCTTTCGAGCATCCTGTCAAGCGAAACGAGCTTTCTTCGCCGCCGCCGTTTCTTCTTCGCGGCGTTGCGCGCATAATTTGACGCCGCTTTGTAAAGAAATCCGACGGGGTCGGGATGCGCCGCAAGCTCCTCCGCACGGCTTTTCGCAAGGAGAAACACATCCCCAACGCAGTCCGCTGCGGCCTGTTTGTCCGAATCGAGCTTTACCATGCAGTATCTGAAGAGCCGGTCGTAGTTCTCCGCGAACAGCAATTCCAGATAACCTTCGGGATCCATAAAGGCGTTACCTTTCATCACGGTCATATACCAATGCTACCATGCTTTGCGGGTTATGGCAAGCCTTTGACCGTTTCACCTATATATGTCCGCACCGGTCAAATTGAACGCCCGATTTTAAAATATATTTTCGCGGTCTGTTTCAGCCGGGAACGGGCAGCCCGCAGCCTGCGTTTCTTTTATATCGCGGCGTGTTTTTCCTCTTGAAAAATTATAAAATATGGTTTACAATTACAGGTGGCGTGCCGGAGGTCCTCGGCAGGTTCTGTTTGCGTCGCAGACAGCGCCCGCCGCTTTCCGGCGAAAAACAAATCAATCAACAGTTTTCGGAGGTCTATCTATGAAAATCATCACGACCGGCGTCGCGGGAACGATGGAATCAAGCGACATCATCGTTCGCATCGAGCCGAAGGAGACCAATGGCATCGAGCTGGAGCTCGAGAGCGACGTCATGCAGCAGTTCGGAAAGCAGATCGAAAAGGTCATTCGCGAAACGCTGGATGAGCTCGGAGTTGAAGCTGCATACGTGAACGCCGTCGATAAGGGCGCTCTCGACTGCACCGTTGCGGCGCGCACGATGGCTGCAGCCTACCGCGCGGCAAACAGCACCGACTATGTCTTCAAAGAGGTGACAAAGAAATGAGCGGCAGACTGAGAAGAAGTATGCTCTTCGTTCCGGGCAACAACCCCGGCATGATCCGTGATGCGCATATCTACGGTTCGGACTCCATTATGTTCGACCTTGAGGACAGCGTTGCCATCGACCAGAAGGACGCGGCGCGCTTCCTTGTTTATAAGGCACTGACCACTCTTCATTACGGCAGCAAGGAGCTCGTCGTCCGCATCAACGACCTCACCACCGGTCTCGGCATCAAGGACCTCGAGGCGATCGTACGCGCAAGGCCGGACGTCATCCGCCTTCCGAAGACCGAAACCGCGCAGGATGTTATCGACTGCGAAAGGGAGATCGAGCGCATAGAGCGCGAGGCGGGCATCCCCGTCGGCTCCACCGGTATGATGGCCGCGATCGAAAGCGCGATCGGCGTTCTCAACGCGAAGGAGATCGCGTTCTCCTCTAAGCGCCTCATCGGTATCGCCCTCGGCGCGGAGGACTACGTCACCGACCTCAAGACCACCCGTTCCCCGGAGGGCATCGAGCTGATGTTCGCCCGCGGAATGATCGTCAACGCCGCGAAGGCCGCAGGCATCATGGCGCTCGACACTGTCTATTCCGACGTCAATAACGAAGAAGGCTTCATCGCGGAAGCAACTATGATCCGCAAGATGGGCTTCGACGGCAAATCCATCATCAACCCCCGCCAGGTCGCTCCGCTTCACGCGGTCTTCACCCCCTCCGAGAGGGACCTCAAGAAGGCAAGGGCGATCATGGATGCCATCGCGGAAGCGAACGCGAGGGGTTCCGGCGTTGCCAGCCTGAACGGCAAGATGATCGACAAGCCCGTCGTCGCAAGGGCGCAGTACCTGCTTGACCTTTACGAAAGGTCCAAATCCATGCCCGTTGAGGAGGTCTGACAATGGATATCACCAAGATCCCGCATATTAACGAAGTTTCTGCTTTCCACGGCGAATATAATCCGGCCGACTGCCCCGTCAAGAGCACGGAGCGCTTCGACGACCGCCAGAAGCACAGCAAGAAGGTCCTGCCCTCGCTCGAAGAAGCGATCAGGCGTTCCGGCCTCAAGGACGGCATGACCATTTCCTTCCACCACCATTTCAGGAACGGCGACTTCGTCGTCAACATGGTCGTGGACCAGATCGCGAAGATGGGCATCAAGAATCTCACCCTCGCGGCATCCAGCCTCACCGACTGCCATTGGCCCCTCATTGAGCACATCAAGAACGGCGTCATCACCCACATAGAAACGAGCGGCCTCCGCGGCAAGCTCGCCGAAGCCGTTTCCCGCGGCCTCATGGATTTCCCGATCATCTTCCGTTCCCACGGCGGACGCGCGGCGGCGATCGAATCCGGCGAACTGCATATCGACGTCGCATTCCTCGGCGCACCGAGCTGCGACCCCTACGGCAATGCGAACGGCTACAACAGGGACGATGAAAACGCAAGCTGCTGCGGCTCCCTCGGCTATGCGATGCTGGACGCGCAGATGGCGGACAAGTGCATCATCATCACCGACCACCTCGTCAACTTCCCGAACGCTCCGTTCTCCATTCCCGAATCGAACGTCGATTACGTCGTTGTTGTCGACAACATCGGCGATCCGAAGGGCATCATGAGCGGCGCGACCCGTTATACCAAGAACCCGAAGGAGCTGCTGATCGCGAAGACGGCGGCCGAGGTCATCGAAGCAAGCGGTTATTTCGAGGATAACTTCACCATGCAGATGGGTTCCGGCGGCGCCAGCCTCGCGACGGCAAGGTTCCTGCGCGACAAGATGATCGCAAAGGATATCAAGTGCCGTTTCGCCCTCGGCGGCATCACCGGCCAGATCGTCCAGATGCATGAGGAAGGCCTCGTCAAGAAGATCCTCGACGTTCAGTCCTTCGACCTCATCGCGGCGAACTCGCTCAAGAACAACCGCTTCCATCAGCAGATCAACGCTTCCTATTATGCCGGCTATCTCAACGGCGGCGCGGCTGTCAACCAGCTCGACTTCGTCATCCTTTCCGCTCTTGAGATCGACGTCAACTTCAACGTCAACGTCATGACCGGTTCGGACGGCGTCATCCGCGGCGCTGTCGGCGGTCATCCCGATACCGCAGCCGGCGCGAGCCTGACCGTCGTCACGGCTCCGCTGCTCCGCGGCAGGATCCCGACCGTCTGCGAACGCGTCAACACGATCTGCACCCCCGGCAGCACGATCGACGTTCTCGTTACAGACCAGGGCGTTGCCGTCAACCCGAACCGCCCCGAGCTCAAGGAAAAGCTGATCGCAGCGGGTCTGCCCGTAACGACAATCGAAAAGCTCAAGGAGCGCGCGGAGAGGATCGTCGGCAAGCCCGAACCCATCCAGTACACCGACCGCATCGTCGGCGTGCTGATGTACAGAAACAATACGGTCATCGACGTTATCCGCCAGATCAAAGAGGACTGATGGGATAAGAAAGGTTAAACCGAATTGAGCTTTATCGTTTCGGAAGCTGCGGGCCTTCATGGCCCGCAGCTCGAAAAGACAGCGGAGTTCCTTTTGAAAATGGGACTCCGGTACGAGGGCGGTGCTGAATACACCGTTTTTCTTGTAGATGAAGAAGGGGAGATCCTCGGCACGGGCTCCCTTTGCGGCAGCGTGCTCAAATACATCGCCGTGGACGACGCGCTCCAGGGCGAAGGCGGCGCGGCTGCGATCGTCAGCCGTCTCGTGCAGCACGCCTATCTTCTCGGAAGAAGAAAGCTCTTTCTCTTCACAAAGCCGCAGAACGAATATCTTTTCCGGAGCCTCGGTTTCTTCCCGATCGCTTCGACAAACAGCTCCTGCTATATGGAAAACAGCAGGCGCGGGCTCAGAAACTTTCTGGATTCCCTCGAAAAGGGGGAGGGCGTGCAGGGCGCGATCGTTGCGAACTGCAACCCGTTCACCCTCGGCCATCAGTTTTTGATGGAGACAGCGGCGGCGCAGGTGGATACGCTGCATGTCTTCGTCGTCAGCGAGGACGCTTCCGAATTCCCGTTCGAAGCGCGCTTCGGGCTTGTCAAAAAGGGCACGGAGCATATCAAAAACCTGATCCTGCACGAGAGCGGGGATTACATAATCTCCCATTCCACCTTCCCAACCTATTTCATCAAGAACGAAGCGGAAGCGGAAGCCGTCAACGCGGAGCTCGACCTCGTTCTTTTCGGCGAGCGGATCGCACCCGCCCTCGGCATCACGAAGCGCTTCGTCGGAACGGAGCCCTTCTGCGCCGTAACAAACGTTTATAACGAAAAGATGAAGGAGATCCTGCCGAGATACGGCGTGGAGGTCATCGAGATCGAGCGGAAGGACGGCATAAGCGCGAGCACGGTTCGCGAAGCGATGGCGGCGGGGGATCTTGAAACGGTCCGCCGGCTTGTTCCGGACGCGACTTACGACTATATTCTGAAAACTATCGGCGGCGAAGACCGCCTTGCGGATACAGTGCTTCGGGAGGACCCGGAGCAGGCGGTGGAGACAGGACCCGCCGAACAAACGAAAGGAGCTCGGGTATGAGCGCAAAAAGAAAAATGGTCATCGCCGGGATCATCGCGGCTGCGGCGATCTTTGTGATGGCTCTGTATGTTTTCGTGATCTCGCCGAAGCTGATCGAGCCGGCGGATACCTATTCAAAAGCCGTAAAACAGTATAACGACGGGGACTATGTGCGCTCTGCGCTGATGCTCGAATCGCTCGGCAAGTATTCCGACGCGCAGCAGCTCGCGAAGCGCGCCTGGAAGTGCGCGGGCGACGCCGCATACGATGCCGGCCGTTATAACGAAGCCTCCGCCTGCTATGTTCGCGGAAAATCGGAAGAGGATATCGCGAAGGTCGACGACTGCTTCATCCGCCTTGCGCGGGAGGAGTTCAAGGCGCTCGACCCGATCAAGGGCGAGATCTATCTCGGCTGCGTCAGTGAAGCGGCGGACCGAAATGTGCTGGACAGCTGCCGTATCGAAGGCGCGAGAACGATCATTGCGGGAACGGAGGACGAGGATACCCTCCTCGCGGCGGTGAAGCTCGTTGAACCCTGCTCCGAAGAAAAATACCCCGAACTCTCCGAAATGTTCGCCGCGAGCGGTGAAGCTTTCCTCGAAAAACCGAGCATCGACGCCGCGGAAGCCGTATTTTCCGGCGCAATCGATTTCTGCGCGGAGGATGCTTTCCCGGCCCTCATGGCGAGGATCCGCGATGCGTATTCCGCGGCGGCACAGCGCGCTGCGGAAGCGGGGGACAGCGATATGGCGGAACGCTTGGCGAAGTTCGCGGAGGCCTACGGCCGCGATGCCGGAACGGCGGAGCCGACAGGGGATGACCCGATCGAAACGGCTGCCGGCCTTATCGAAAACGGCGATTATGTCGGCGCATATGCGATACTGAGCGCCCTGCCCGCAGGCGATGCGGCAGCGGAGCCACTGCTCGAAGAAGCGCTGTTCTTTTTCCGCCGCATGCCCTGCGCCGGAGCGAACAACGCATACATTATTGTCAAAATGGACGGGACCGTGGAATTCGCCGGCCCCGGCTGGACCGATACCCCCGCATGGAGCGGCGTACGCACGGCATGCATGGGCTATGAAGCATTCGCCTTGGCGCTCAGGAACGACGGAACGGTCGTCGGCGCCGGAGTTGCGGATAATGACCGCCTGAACGTTTCGGGCTGGACCGGGATCACCAAGCTCGCCGCCGGCGCGAGGCATTCCCTCGGCCTGCGCACTGACGGAACGGTCGTTTCCGCGGGCTGGAATCCCTACGGTCAGACTGCGGTTTCCGCATGGAGAAATATCATCGATATCGCCGCCGGAAAATACACAAGCTACGGAGTCGTGCGCGGCGGAACGGTCGTCGCTGCCGGCCAGAACGACTACGGCCAGTGCGAAGTCGGCAGCTGGACCGACATCGTTGCGGTCAGCGCCGGACGCGCCCACGCAGTCGGCCTGAGAAGCGACGGGACAGTCGTTGCCTGCGGCGACAACGCCCAGGGTCAATGCAATGTCGGAAGCTGGAGCGGGATCGTGATGATCTCCGCGAGCGCGAACCACACCGTCGGCCTTAAGGCGGACGGCACACTCGTTGCCTGCGGCGACAACAACAACGGCCAGGACGAGGTCTCGGGGATCACGAACGCCGTTGCGGTGAGCTGCGGCAACGGCTATACGCTCGTTGTGCTTGCGGACGGCAGAGTTGTCGTTCTCGGCGATGTCGGCTGAGGACCCGGGAATGAACACGGCGGCAGCGAAATATAAACTGGAGAACAGCGTGACCGTTTCCGAAATGGCCGAAAGGCGGGAGGAGCGGGCCGCGCAGCAGCATGCGCTTCTCAACCTTTTGGGCGGTGAAGGCTGCGTCGTCTGTCTGAATCTCAATATCGCCGGGCCCGTCAAACGCAGCGGGCTCGCCGACCATGCTTTCTTTGCCGCGGTGCGCGATATCCGCGATGCGCTTTTCGGCGAGAACTGCGCAAAGCTTGTCAAGTCCGTTTTCGTGAACCGAAAGACGGGCATCGAAGCCCTGTTTGCCGTTCGCGGCGACGCCGGAAAAATCAAAATCCGCTGCATGGGGATCGAGGAAGCATCCCCCGCCGGAAGACTGCTCGATATCGATGTTATCGCGCCGGACGGGACCAAAATCGGAAGGAACGCGCCGAGAAAATGCCTGATCTGCGGCGAAAACGCTTCCGTCTGCGCAAGAAGCCGCGCCCACAGCGTTGAAGAGCTTCGCGAAACGACCGAAAGGATCCTCGGCGAAGCGCTTGCCGAACGCACTGCGGAACTTGCGTATGAAGCCCTAATCGCGGAGGTCCACGCGACGCCGAAACCGGGGCTTGTCGACGAGATGAACAGCGGCGCGAACCCTGATATGGATATCCCGATGTTCGAAAAAAGCGCGTCTGTTCTGCGTCCGTTTTTCGAAAAGATCGCTCTCGCCGTGCTGAAAGCCGGCAGGGAGAACCTCGATTCACCCGCTCTCGCGTCCGAACTGAGGTCGATCGGCCTCGAGGCGGAGAGCGCGATGCTTGCCGCGACGGGCGGAGTCAACACCCACCGCGGCGCAGTCTATACCCTCGGCCTTCTGACCGCCGCAGGAACGGCGCAGGTCGCCTTTTCGGATTTTTCCGAATGGGATTCTCCAGTGGAAAGGATCTTTCCGGAACCCGCTGAAAACTGCGCGCGACTCGCCGGAAAGCTCGCCGAAACGCTCGGCGACGGCTCGCTGCCTTCATCAAAAGGCGCTGCCGTGCGCAAAGAATACGGCGTCGGCGGAGCGGTGGAGCAGGCGGTTGCGGGTTTTCCGCTTGCTGTCGCTGCAAAAAACGGGCGGATGGCGTACGATGATCTGCACGGCGAAGCGCTGAGCCTTCCGTATGCGCTGCTTGCGGTCATGGCGGAGCTCGACGACAACAATGCCCTTCGCCGCGGCGGAAAAGCCGGCGCGGAATTCGTGAAAAAACGCGCGGCGGAGCTTAAAAAGCTCGGCGAAAGCGCCGAACCCGAAGAATTCGGCATGGCGCTCGAAGAATTCGATACAGAACTCACAAGAATGAACATCAGCTGCGGCGGAGCGGCGGATATGCTCGCCGCGGGGATCTTTCTCGAATCGATCGGGAATGAAACCGCAGCGCCCGGGAATGTTTTTGATTTATAATAGAGGTGCCTTCTATGGATCCGAGACCGATCGGGATCTTTGATTCCGGAATGGGCGGCGTGAGTCTCCTTCGGGATGCGCTCGAACTGCTGCCGAAAGAAAATTTCATATTCTACGGCGATAACAAAAACGCGCCGTACGGCGACCGAACGCCGGAGGAGATCCTCGATCTGACCTCCGGAGCGGCCGATTTCCTGCTGCACCGGGGCGTGAAAGCGCTAGTGCTCGCCTGCAATACCGCGACGAGCGCCGCGATCAACATCCTCCGCCAGAAGCTTGCTGTCCCCGTCGTGAGCATCGAGCCCGCGATCAAGCCCGCTTGCGAAAGGCCGGGGGAGGGCAAGGTCTTCATGCTCGCAACCGTCGCAACAACAAGGCAGCCGCGCTATCAGGCGCTCAAAAACCGCATGCCCGATCCCGAAAGGGTCATCGACGTCGGAATCAGCGGCATCGTCGGCCGCGTTGAGAAGGGTATCTTCGGCATCGGCGAATTCGACGATATCCTCGACAGCTATCTTGCACCGTACCACGGCATGACGGCGGACGGCGTAGTGCTCGGCTGCACGCATTATGTCTTCCCGGCGGAAGCGATTCGGGATTATTTCAAACGCCATTTCGAAGGCGAGTGCCGCCTTTTCGACGGCAACCGCGCAACGGTGCGTCAGCTGAACCGCATGCTGAGAGCAAACGGCCTTGTTTCGGGCGAAGGGGAGGGGAAAGTCGAATTCCTGACCAGCGGCGACCGCGAGGAGCTCCTGCCGGTCTTCGAAAGGCTGCTCGCCGCGCCGATCTACAGCGCGAAATAAAGAAAAAACCCGAAAATAATACAGAAGCGCCGCGTGCGCTTCTTTTTTTATCTGAATTTGATGATTTTCTCTTGAAAGTATATACCCTATTTGATATAATGATATTGCGTAGATTTTTCACGTTTTGCGCAAATCAAACAGAAGGAGATAAAACTATGGCAAAGAAACTACTTGCTCTTCTTGTCGCCGCGATGATGGTGCTGGCTCTCGTGCCCGCAGCAGCGCTTGCGAAGACAAACCCGAAGACGGACACGGTCGAAAACGCCGATCCGGCTCCGAAGCCCGCGCCTGTGAGGACAGTCATCGACAGTTGGGATTTTGAAGAAGATCCCCTTGAAAACGGCTGGCAGTTCCTCGACAACGACGAGGACGGAAACAACTGGAGCTGGCAGAGCTCCAGCTTCGTTCACAGCGGCAGCTATTCCATCATGTCAGCGTCTTATTCCGGAACCGCGCTGACGCCCGATAACTGGGCGATGTCCCCCTGGTTCAGCGTACCCGAGGGCGGCGCAAACCTCACCTTCTGGGTACAGAACTACAGCAGCAGCTATCCCGAGACCTACAGCGTTTACTTCATCGTTTACGGCGATGAGGAATGGAACGAGATCGCTCTGGATGAGAGCGTTTCCGGCTCCGCCATGGTCGAGATGAGCTACTTCATCCCCGATACCGCCGGCCTGCAGGCAAGGATCGCGATCCGCCACCATGACTGCACCGACCAGTGGAGATTCTACATCGACGACGTTGAGATCTCCACCCTCACCTTTCCGGAAAGCCTCACCGTCAATGACGTGACCGTTCCCGTCGGCCGTCATACAAACGTCGTTTACGAGCTCCTCCCCGAGGATACGACCGCGACCGACGTCACCTTCGAGATCGACGATACCTCCATCGCGACCGTTGACGCTAACGGCGTTGTCACCGGCGTAGCCGAAGGCACCGCGACCATCACCGTGACCAGCGTTGCCGTACCCACCGTTTCCGGCACCGCAACCGTTACCGTAACCGAAGCGCCTCCCACGGCACACCTCGAGGGCTTCGCGACCTATGACTTCGGCAGCACCTACACCAGGCACTTCGTCGCGTTCACCGATGCCGATCCCGGCACCGTTACCGACCTTGTCAACTTCAACACCACCACCTACGCGGCTGCCTACTATGACGGTACCGTTTACGGCTACAACTACAACAGCAGCAGCAATCCTGCTGAGACCAACTACTACACCATGAATGCCGAGACCTACGAGGTCGTATATCCCGGCGGTGACGCATCGGCTGTCGGCGGCGTTTTCGGAATGGCTTATAACTACGCAAACGACACCATGTACGCGCTCACCGGTGTGGACACCCGTTCCATCGGCACCGTTGACCTTGAGACCGGCGTTGTCACCAACATCGCAGCGATCACCGGCATGGCGGATGCTCCCATGACCCTCGCTATCGACGGCGAAGGCAATGCATACGTCCTCGAGCTCACAAGCGGCGATCTGTACAGCCTCGACCTTGAGACCGGTGCTGCGACCCTCATCGGCGCGACCGGCGTCAGCCTGAGCTATGTTCAGTCCATGACCTGGGATCACGAGACCAACCAGCTCTTCTGGGCGCAGCTCTCCAGCGCCACCGACCATGGCCTCTACGTTATCGATCCCGAGACCGGCGCGGCTTCTGCTCTCGGCACCATCGGCGCCTCCGGCATGGAGATCACCTGCCTGTACAGTAAGAGCGCTCCCGGCGAAGAGCCCCCGACAGAGCTCTTACCGATCACCGAGGTCTACGTAAACGGTTATGAATCACCCGTTGCGGGCGAAGATTCACAGAACCACCTGAACTTCACCGTTCCTGCGGATGCGCATTACACCATCGAGAACGAATCCTACAGCGCACCCGGCTGGTGGGATAACGATACGGATCTTCCATTCTATGATATCTTCGTTGAAGGCACCAACTATTCCGCAGGCATGACTCTGATTGCCGAGGAAGGCTATTACTTCGCGGATGACGTCGTTATCTACGTCAACAACGATGAGAACCTTGTCGACTGGACCTTCTCCGGCCTCGACGCTGACGACAACACCCAGTGCTACGTTTGGACCGTTCCCGAACCGGCGACCGCGCCCGTTGAGCTGAACGACCTTGACGCGGCACTGAACGCCCCCGGCGGCACGCTCCACTTCGATACCACCGTGACCTATCCCTGGATCGTTGTTGAGGACGGCGACCGCGTATTCGCTCAGAGCAGCAACGGCGGCGTCGCTTCCACCACCTCCACCCTTACCCTGAACGTTGACCTTGAGGAAGCGCAGAGCATCTGCTTCGAGTTCAAGGCATGGGGCGAAGGCACCGGCACCTTCTGGGATCACTGCGACTTCACCATTGACGGTGAGCGCGTCCTCTACTACGGCGCATACCAGAACGATTGGGAGCTCTTCACCGCAGTCATCCCCGCGGGCGAGCATACCCTCGTTTGGTCCTACACCAAGGACAGCAGCGTCAACCCGACCGGCGACTATTTCGCAGTCGATAACGTCTCCATCGGCGAAGCGCCTGACGTGACCGTCACCTTCGTTGACGGCATCGACGGCAGCACCATCGATACCCTCACCGTTTCCGCAGGCACCGTTCTCACCGAGGCTGACTTCCCCGAAGCGCCCGAACATAACGGCTATGTCTTCGACGGCTGGGACTATGACGGCGAAGCTATCACAACCGATACCACCATCACCGCTCAGTATCATGACCCGAACTCCATTATCTGGGACTTCGAGACCGATCCTATCACTCAGGGCTTCGAGTTCGTCGATCAGGACGGCGACGGCTATAACTGGATGTGGCATTACAACACCGGCAGCGGCAACCACACCACCCACAGCGGTGAAGGCGTTGCGACCAGCGAATCCTACCACAACAACGGCTCTGGCGGCGGCACCGCACTCAACCCGGATAACTGGATGATCACCCCCGAATTCACCGGAACCCAGCTCACCTTCTGGCTTGTCGCTCAGGATACCAGCTATGCCAACGATTACCTCGAGGTCTATGTTACCACCGATGACGGCGCGACCTGGAGCGAAGCTCTCTGGAGCGGCTTCAGCCCCGTCGAGTACGAGCAGTACACCATCGACCTCAGCGCGTATGCAAACCGCGGACCGATGAAGGTCGCATTCCGTCACTTCAACTGCACCGACATGTTCATGCTGAACGTCGATGATATCGAAGTCCACGGCGGCGGCGAAACTCCTCCCACCGGCATCCTCGGCGACGTTGATCTCGACGGCGACGTCGATGTTGCGGACGCGATCCTCGCGCTGCGCTACGTGATGAACCTGATCGACCTGAGCGATGCTCAGCTTGCACAGGGCGATGTCAACGGCGACGGTGCTGTCTCCATCGACGATGCGATCCTCATCCTGCGCATTGCAATGGGCCTTATCACCGTTGAGTAATCCGGTGCCGTCCGCCGCGGCGGCGGACTGAAACCGAATCGAAGAACAATGAACACCGGCGCTTCCGATCTTTCGGGAGCGCCGGCTTATTATTTAATAATGAAGAAACAGCATCAAATGATATAAAAAACGATTGCAATATCAAAATGAATCTGATATACTATAATAACCCGAGGTTTTGACAGCCGAAGGGCAGGTTACTTTGAAGCTACCGAACCTTGCTGCAGCGATCCGAACGGAAGCGCAGCAGCGGTGCGTTAGACTTAAAATCTTTGGAAGGAGATTTAAAATGAAGAAGTTCTTCGCATTCGTCATTGCGGCGGCTATGGTCCTCAGCCTGATCACCGTGCCCGCAATGGCAGAGAACAAGGGCTCCAACCCCGCAATGACCTCCACGGCCCCCAAGGCCCAGGTTCGTGACGCGGCGACCATCGATGAAGCCCTGAACGTTGAAGGCGGCACGCTGACTTTCACCAACGATGCAACCTATCCCTGGATCATCGCGGGTGACGCGGCGCAGAGCGGCAACGCAGGCGTTGCAAGCTCCACCTCCGCGATCCAGACGACCGTCACCGCAGTTGAAGGCGACATCGTCCAGTTCGATTTCAAGGCATGGGGCGAAGGCTCCTACACCTTCTGGGATCATTGCGACTTCGCCATCGACGGCAACGTCGTAATGACCTACGGTGCATACGACAATGATTGGGAAACCTTTGCGCAGGCTCTGACCGCGGGTGAGCACACCCTGGTCTGGTCCTACACGAAGGACAGCTCCGTCAACCCCACCGGCGACTATTTCATGGTCGATAACGTCTACGTTGGTCAGCCCGCCATGGCGGATACCATCAACGTTGAGGACGTTTCCGTTCCCGCAGGCCGTCGTACGACCGTCAGCTACGAGGTTCTCCCCGCTGAGGCTTATGACAAGAGCGTTACCTTTGCGATCGCCGATACTTCCATCGCGACCGTCGATGCTAACGGCGTTGTAACCGGTGTTGCCGAAGGTACCACCACCATCACCGTTACCAGCGCTGCCGTTCCCGAGGTTTCCGGCACCGCGACCGTCACCGTTACCGAGGCTCTGCCCACCGTCAACCTGTTCGGCTTCGATACCTATGATTTCGCCGGTACCAACAGCAATCAGTGGGTTGAATTCCCCGACTACGATCCCACCAACTACGTTGCACAC
Source organism: Bacillota bacterium (assembly GCA_016288175.1). Classification (GTDB taxonomy): domain Bacteria; phylum Bacillota; class Clostridia; order Christensenellales; family CAG-138; genus PeH17. The sequence continues at coordinate 14,699 of JAEEYN010000005.1, forward strand.
GGCTCCATGCCCACCACCTTCGCGGCGGCGTTCGCTGGCGGCAACGTCTACGGTTACCTCTATGACAACGAGGGCGCTGACACCAGGTTCTACATCATGGATGCAGAGACCTACTCCGTCGCATACCCCGGCACCGATGCATCGAACGTCGGCGGCGTTTTCGCAATGGCTTATAACTATGCGAACGATACCATGTACGCTCTGACCGGCACCGACACCCGCTACATCGCGACCGTTGACCTCGCAACCGGCGTTGTCACCAACGTTGCTGCGATCACCGGCATGGCGAACAGCCCCATGACCCTCGCGATCGACGCGCAGGGCAATGCGTACGCTCTCGACCTGAACTCCGCAGGCGCGACCCTGTACAGCGTAAACCTTGAGACCGGTGCTGCGACCGCTATCGGCGCGACCGGCGTTGGTCTGAACTACGTTCAGTCCATGACCTTCGATATCGAGACCAACCAGCTCTTCTGGGCTCAGATCCTCGACGGTTCCACTCACGGCCTGTACACCATCGACGTCAACACCGGCGCTGCTTCCTATGTTGGCCTCATCGGCCCCAACGGCGGTGAAGTCACCGGTCTGTACACCAAGAACGATATCGAGATCGCTCCCATCGAGACTCCCGACGTCACCGTCACCTTCGTTGACGGCGTTGACAACGCTGTTCTCGGCACCATGACCGTTGCAGCCGGCACCGTTCTTGATGAGAACGATTTCCCGACTCCTCCCGAGCATGAAGGCCTTGAGTTTGTCGGTTGGAATTACGACGGCGCAGCTGTCTACACCGACACCACGATCACCGCAAGGTATCGTGACCCCAATGCTCAGACCGCGACCGTTATCCTGAACGTTCCCAGTGACGTTTGGGGCGATGGTTCCGGCTATCAGATGCTGCTCGACGCCGATGCGACCGCATACGGCACCATCATCCCCGAGAGCGGCGGTCTGACCTCCTCCGGCGACGCTCCTCAGAGCGTATACGATGAGTTCGAGTACAAGATCCCCGAGAATGCGGATGGCTCCATGAACACCCAGAATATGATTTCTCAGGGCCAGATCGCTATCGAGATCCCCGGCGGCGTCTACGACTGGTGCATCACCAACCCGACCCCCGGCGACCGTATCTGGATCGCTTCCAGCAACGGCAACATCCCCGGCCGTTATGATGACTATGAGTTTGAAAGCGGCAAGACCTACACCTTCACCGTAACCTTCGGCGGCCAGAACGACCAGGTCGACCTGACCATCGAAGAGGGCAGCAACCCGCCCACCAATCCTCCGACCGAGAACCCGCCCACCGATAACCCGCCCACCGACACTCCGTCCAACCCGCCCGTTGTCGGCATCATTTGGGACTTCGAGACCGATCCCGAAGCTCAGGGCTTCGAGTTCGTCGACCAGGATGGCGACGGCAACAACTGGGAGTGGCGCTTCGGCGATGAATGGGCAGACTTCAACTACCATGAAGGCCAGGGCTACATGATGAGCGCTTCCTACATCAACTATGTCGGCGCTCTGACTCCCGATAACTGGATGATCACCCCCGAATTCACCGGCGATACCCTCACCTTCTGGGCACAGGGTCAGGATGCTTCCTACGCTGCTGAATATCTCGGCATCTTCGTTTCCGAGGACGGCGGCAACACCTGGTCCGATGAGATCATGGGCATCACCCTCACCGGTTCCGATACTCAGTACACCGTTGACCTCAGCGCTTACGCGAACGTACGCGGCAACATCAGGGTCGCTATCCGTCACTACAATGTAACCGACATGTTCCAGGCGAACGTCGACTACATCGAGGTCTCCGGCAACGATGTACCTCCCACCGAGCCCCCGACCGAGGAGCCCCCGGTAACCGAGCCCCCGGCACCCGTAACCCCCGCTCCCGACGAAGTCGGCTTCTGGGCAGTACCTTCTGTCGAGACCGTCATGGCCGGTGAAGAGTTCGAAGTAGCTCTCAACCTCACCGGTGAGTACGAAGCTCACACCATGAACCTCCAGTTCAACTATGATGAGAACACCTTCGAAATCGTTGGTGCACCCGTCCAGGGCGAAGTCCTCCAGGGCGCAACCGGCGGTATGGTCATGCTTGACCACACCACCATCCCCGGTTCCATCCGTCTTGGTCTCATGATGCCCACCGATCCTATCAGCGGCGAAGGCAACGTCTTCACCGTAACCTTCCGCGCGAAGGAAGATGCACAGGTTGGCTACTATGAGTTCACTCCCGTAGTGACTGAGTTCACTTACTTCCCCGTTGGCGGCGAGTCCACCCCGATCCCGTACTGCGAAGTTCCCGGCTACGTCCAGATCGTTGAGGAAGTTCCGCCCACCAATCCTCCCACTGAGGTTCCTCCGACCGAAGTTCCTCCCACTGAGGTTCCTCCGACCGAAGTTCCTCCCACTGAGGTTCCCCCGACCGAAGAGCCCCCGACCGACGAAGTCATCTTCAGCGTTGATGATTACACCGCCGCTCCCGGCACTGACGTCACCGTTACTGTCATGATCGACGGCGAGTTTGCTGCTCATGGCATCAACATGGAGTTCAACTACGATCCCGAGATGCTCACCATCACCAATGTTGCGAACGGTGACTTCATGAACGCAGTTGAGGCTCTCGCAGGCGTCAACGTTCTCGATTACGAGACCATCCCCGGTTCTCTCCGCTATGGCTGCATGCTGCCCACAGAACCCGTAACCGCTACCGGTTCCGTCTTCGAGGTAACCTTCCATGTAAGCGAGAATGCTGAGGAAGGAATGGTTCTCCCGCTCGAGATCGTCATCACCGAGTTCGTCAACATGCCCGAGGATGTTGAGACCGAGATCCCCTGCACTGTGGATAACGGTTCCATCACCATCATCGCCGGCGAACAGCCCCCGATCACTGAACCCCCGACCACCCCGCCCACCCCGCCCACCGGCACCATTGCCCTCGTTGGCGTTGGTATCGCAGCGATCGTTGCAGGCGCAGGCGTCGTCCTGTTCAGGAAGAAGGAAGACTGATCCAAGCGTTAACGGGTATTGATCCCGTTTGACAAAGCACCCCCGCAGGATTTCCTGCGGGGGTGTTGTCTTTGAAAAAAATATACCAAAAAGCTTGATTTTTTCAATAATATAGATTATAATGTTCATGCCTGAATATTCTTTCGGCTGAAAGGAAATCTATGAGGTTTTTCCGGTGGGCGAATGCAAAAAGAAGCGGGAGAGAATAAGCTCAGTGAGTTTGCGCCGGCGGTGCGCCTCGCCGCGGCAGCCGTATTTTCAGGGATCACCGGCACACAGATCGCAGCTGCGGACGTTCGCATCCCGGGAAAACGGGGCGATGTTTCGGTCTCACTTGGCGAGCACTCATGGGCAGAACCGGAGTGCGCAGAAAAAGCGCTTTCCGGGAATATTCAAAGGATCGACGGCATATCTGTTTTCAGCAGCCCTGCACGGGTCTACGGCAGGACTGCGGTGCTGGAGCTGAACGATGCGCTGCTTGCGCATTACAGCCGTATATGCGTCTCTGAGCTCGATCCGGTTGTCCTTCCGGAAACAATGGTGATCCCAGTGAAAGGAACCGCGGCGGACACCGAAGCCGCGATGTATGCGGCAGCGCTGCTTCTCGGCCGCAGCAGAGCGCAGAAACCGTTTGTGCCCTGCACCGATAGCCGGGATGCGCTGATCCGATGCCTGACTCTTGCCGACCCGGAGGCGAAAAAGCCCGCTGCGGCGCTCGCAGCTGCGGTGCGTGCCGCGCTGAAGATATGCGCCGAGGGCAAAACGGGCGGGGAAGAGGCCCTCGCAATGGCGAAGATGCTTGCCTTTGCCCAAAGTAAGATACGATAATTATTCCAAAGGAGATAGATATTATGCAAATCAGATGGTACGGACATTCATGCTTTTTGATCACCGATGAAAACGGTGTTCGCGTTTTGACGGATCCTTACGGTTCCCATATCGGCTACGAGCTCCCGCAGATCTGCGCGGACGCGGTCACGATCAGCCATGATCACAGCGACCACAACAATATCAGCGTTGTGAAAAGCAATACCACGATCATCCGCTCGACGGGCGAATACTCGGTCAAAGGTGTGAAGATCATCGGCATCGAGACCGATCATGACGCGAGCGGCGGCAAGATCCGCGGAAAGAACATCGTTTTCATTTACGAAATGGACGGCATGCGTATCCTTCACTGCGGCGATCTCGGCGCGATCCCGAGCAAGGAAAAGATCGATAAGATCGGCCATATCGACGTTATGATGGTCCCGATCGGGGCGATCTACACGATCGATGACCTTGAGGCAAGGGAGTTCGCGAACATCATCAAGCCGAAAGTCGTTATTCCGATGCACTACAAGACGGCGAAGCTGAAGATGGAGCTCTGCCCGCTTGCGCCGTTCATCGACGCCGCCCGCGACTGCAGGATCCACAATCTCAACCAGTGTGACGCATCCATCCACAAGATAAGCCTCGGCGAGGACCGCGTGCTCGTGCTGCGGCCCTATGACCCGGAGAGGGACGAGGAAGCCTAAAACAAAAGGGGCGCATTCCTTCGGGAGTGCGTCCTTGCATTATCTTATTGAGAAGGAAGGACCCTTTGACGTATCCTTATGCGGATGCGCCGTTCAGGGTCCTTTTGTTTGCTTTATTCGGCTGGCTCTTCGCTCGCTTCGCCGGGGTCCGCGGCGGCTTCGGGCTGCTTTGCCGCTGCCTGCTTCTTTCTCCCCCCGATGCCGGAGAGCAGGCTCGTGTTCACGAGCAGGTACCAGAGGATTATAAGAAGCTGCAGCACTGCCGCAACGACATAAACGAGGAACATTCCCTCAATTGGGAAGGCCAGGTGTATCGCGAGCGCAAGGCTCCATACAAGACCGCTGATGCAGAGGAAGACGAGCGGCCTCGGATGCCAGAGCGAGGTCAGCACGATCGCGACGATGAACATCACCGGGATCGCGACGATAAATGCGAGCCATGCGCGGTGGGGCTGCGGCGTGCCGAGGCGGATGAAGAAATACACCATCGTTGCGATCAGCCAGACGAGGGAAAGGGACATCAGAGTAATGATGTTGCGCTTGAGCTGCGGCTGGGCGTGGTGCGCTTTGCGGTGCTTTTCGGAGAGCATGTCGTTGGGCGTAACGCCGAAGATATCCGCGAGCGCGACGAGCACGCAAACATCCGGCAGACCGTCGCCGCGTTCCCATTTGGAAACGGATTTGCCGGAATAGAAGATCATCTCCGCAAGCTCATCCTGCGTCAGATTGCATTCCTTGCGGTAGTGCGCGATATTCGAAGCGACGGTTCGCTTGACTTTTTCATCATCTCGTTCGATCATACCGCTATTGTAACTCATTTTCGGCGGAATTGCAAGCCGTTCGGGACTGTCTTCAAAAACTTAATGATCTATTATAAAAAACAGCAACTCTCCTGAGAGTAGAGCGGCTTTTTTCGGCTCTACCGGACGGAATCGGCCGGGTAGAATCGCGAATAAACGGAATAGGGTGCATTTTCGGCAAAGCTGTGGTAAAAGATAACTGAGCCGATAAAGCCGCGGCGCGGAAGTCCCGGGCGGACAACGCGCAGAACGTCGACGCGCGGCAGGAAGGTTCAAACGAAAAACCATCGGAAGGAGTACAGATCAAATGGAACGTATCACAGCCGACAGTGTGCGGTCGGGTTCCCGCCTCAAGGAAGCGAAGCTGCTTCGAGCGCTGACCGTACCCCCGGTGATGGCGCTTATGCTGATCACCATCCTTTATATAGGCCTTGGCGCCGAAGCTTTTGTCACTCCGACACACTATTTCGCGGCGGTATTCGCCCTCACTCTGCTTCCCGTTCTGCCGTACCCGCTCTGCGCCGCCATACCGACTCTCAAAAGAAAGGGCAGGAAACTCGAACGCGGTCTCGCGATCGGTTTCTCGCTGATCGGTTATGTGCTGGGCCTGCTGCTTGCGCTTCTCGGCGGAGGCACGGAGATCGAGAAGATCCTATTTCTGACCTATACCATCTCCGGCGCGCTGACGGGGATCATGACTTTTGTTGTCCGGTATAAAACGAGCGGCCATGCCTGCGGCGCCTCCGCGCCGTTCGTGTTGCTCGCGATCAGTCTCAGCCCCTGGTGGCTGCTCGGCTGCTTTGCCCTAATCCCGATCTTCAATGCGTCCATTCAGCTCGGGCGCCATACGCTCGGCCAGCTCTTTGCCGGCGCATGCGTTTCCGTTGCGGCACTGTTCATTGCGCTGCGCTTTGTTACCCTCCTTTAGCCAGCTTCTTTTGCTGCGATAACTCCTGTGACGATGAGCCGCCGTTCCGCGGAAGAGGAACCGCGGACGGCGCTCGTCGGCCCCCTCCGGGCAGGAATGCGCATAAAAGTAAAAAAATTTGCAAAATCCGCATCGAAGCATTATAATATTATAGCTAAAGTGCTAAACCCCGGAGGACTACAAAAGTGTTTAACGCAAAGTTCATCAAACGCTGTGCCGCATTTGCCGCGGCGATGCTTTTTATTGTTGTGACCGCCCTTTCATTCACGGCTTGCAGCAAGCTGACGAAGGAGGAGGACGCTCTCTACGCGGCGATCAAAGAGGTCTGCCCGAAGAGCAACAATCATTCGAAGGCGAAATACCTCGCTTTCGCGATCGAAGGCTGGAGCTTCAGCGAGATGCCTTCGGAGATCATCAGCTATCTTCAGGAATACTGCAAGCAGGGCAACGCCGCCTATATGCCCGAAAGCTTCGATGAGCTTGTCGCAAAGGGCTATATCGCTGTGACCGACGACGATTATTTCAACGAGTTCGGCGAGAACGAAAAGGTCTTCTTCGGCGGCGAGGGCAAGTTCTTCACCTTCACCTTAAAAGAAGGCGACCCGGTGAATTCGGACAAGTGTGTGGTTAAGGTTACGGAATACATTTCCGACCACGACTGCAGCTGGTTCGACCTCGAGATGGAGCATTCCTCGCTCGGCGGCTGGAAATGCGTTAAAAAATCTAACGTCGGCCATAACCAGGAGAACAACGATTACGACCCGAACGGCCATACCGGACCGATCAAATAAGCTTCGGCTTAAACTTAAATTTTGCGGTGCGGGGGCAAAAGCGTTCCCGCATCGGTATGAATAGCTCCGAACAGCGGAGCGGCAATCAACTAAAAAGGAGGAAGAAACGGCAGAAACACGCCCCGGAAAGCTTTCAGCGGAGTGAAGTTAAGTCATTAAGGCATTATTTTTTTCAAGCATTTTCACACCGCCGGAGATCCCGGGAAGCGTTTTAATTCAACCGAAGACAGCCGCCAGCGCAGCCCCGAAGCCGCAAAACAGCGGCTTGTGTTTCTGTACGGTCTTAAAACGGATCTCTTCGGCAAAACCGTTTCGAACAACAATGAACATCACGGTTGTATGCGACGTTCTCGGCAAAGAGAACAACGGAACGACCACTGCGGCGATGAATCTTATCCGCAGTATGAAGGCCAAGGGCCATCATGTCCGCGTAGTCTGCCCCGACCCGGAGAGAAAGGGGGAGAAGGATTTCTTTGTCGTTCCGCAGTATAATCTTCTGTTTTTGAAAAAGTATCTCCAAAAGAACGGCGTATCGCTCGCGAAACCCGTTAAGAAGACGCTCGAAGAGGCGATCGAAGGCGCGGACGTCGTGCATATGCTGATCCCGTTCATGCTCAGCCGCTCGGCGCTCAAGATCTGCCGCGCGAAGGGCATTCCCGTTACGGCGGGTTTCCACTGCCAGGCGGAAAACTTCACTTCCCATATCTTCCTGAAGGATTCCCGCCTTGCGGCAAAGCTGGTCTACCATAATTTCTATAACAGGTTCTATCGCTATGTGGATGCCGTCCATTATCCGACGCGCTTCATCTGCGATATCTTCGAAAACGAGACCGCGCCGACGAACCGTTACGTGATCTCCAACGGCGTGCATAAGCGTTTCAAACCGCTTGAGAACAAGAACTGCGAAAAAAAACCGGACGAGCCGTTCACAATCGTTTTTACAGGCCGTTACAGCAAGGAAAAATCCCATAAGGTGCTGATCGACGGCGTCGCGCAGTCGAAATACTCGGACCGCATCCGTCTCGTTTTCGCGGGAAGCGGTCCCCTCGAGGAAAAACTGAAAAAATACGCCGCAAAGAAGCTCGTAAACCAGCCGGAATTCCGTTTTTTCAGCAGGGACAAGCTGATCGAGGAGCTGCATAATGCGGATCTTTATGTCCATCCCGCGGAGATCGAGATCGAAGCCATCGCCTGCCTCGAAGCGATCTGCAGCGGTCTTGTGCCGGTGATCGCGGATTCCCCGCGCAGCGCAACGCGCTATTTCGCGCTCGATGAAAAGAACCTTTTCCGGTTCAACGACCCCGCAGACCTTGCCGCGAAGATCGACTGGTGGCTCGAACACCCCGAAGAGCGCAGGAAGCGCAGCGATGAATACTCGGAAATGAGGGGACAGTTCGATTTCGATAACTGCATGGATCAGATGGAGCGCATGCTCTACGAGACCGCAGCGAAGAAACGCCGCACCGGATCCCGTGGGAACGGGTACGCGGCGGACGAATTCGCGGAGGCCGGCCTTTCCGAAGGATATTTCCCCGGCGAAGAACTGACTGCGGAGGTCGCTGCCAATGGCTGACGGGAAGAAAAAGGAAAAAATCATCGATCCGGAGACGGGGAAGCGCGTCATTTACTATTCCAGCCTTGAAAACGACGACTTTGCCGGGAACGAGATCAACCGGGAACCCGTCGGCGAAGACTTCGTTTATATTCATAAGAACATCTTCTGGCGCATCGCGGAATTCTTCCTGTATTATATCGTTGCGCTGCCCGCAGTCTGGCTGATCTGCAAGGTGGGTTTCGGCCTTCGGATCAAAAACCGTAAAGCGATCCGCAAGGTCCGGAAGACCGGGTATTTCCTTTACGGCAACCACACCCATTTCTCGGATGCGTACATCGCTCCGATCGTCGCCGCGCCGAAGAAGGCGTTCATTATCGCGAACCCGGACGCCGTTTCGATCCCGGGTATCCGCGCGATCGTCGTGATGCTCGGCTGCCTGCCGATCCCGACGGAACGCAAAGCGATGAAGAATTTCGTCGGCGCCGTCAACACCAGGATCGCCGAAGGGAAATGCGTTGCGGTCTACCCCGAAGCGCATATCTGGCCCTATTATACCGGGATCCGTCCGTTTTCCGCGAACGCTTTCCATTATCAGGCAAAGCTCGCCGTGCCCGCCGTTCCGATGGTCACGACATACCGCAACAGAACGTTCTTCGGCATCAAGCTCAATAAACCCGGCATGACGCTCACGATCGGCGAACCGATTTGGCCGGATCCGGCGCTCAGCGAACGGGAAAACAGACAAAAGCTGCGCGATCAAGTCTATGATTATATGAAAAAAATCTCCGACAATACGCCGCAGTACGAGCATATCATCTATCGGAAAAAGAAGGAAGAAGAAACCGCGACCGGCGAATAATACCGGGCCGAATCAGCAAGCGTTCCCGCATCGGAACGCTTGCTTTTTCGCGTTCGGGAGCCCCGTTAAGGAGCAGTTTTGCGGCGCCTTTTGAAAGCCCGGATCGGCACGAAATCCGAGACAATAAAAACCAAAAAAATAAAAAATTGAAAAAAAGCTTGCAATTGCTGAAAAATAATGATATTATATCCGAACCGAAAGGTGGTGAACCCCGTTTGTATAAAAGGACAAGCGTTAAAAACATACTGAAATCGTTGCTGGTGATCGCGCTTACATTGGCGCTGGCGCTCGGTTTCGCGAAGCCTTTTGCCGCGAAAGCGGAGGCGGACGAGCCGGGTCTCGGCGACAATGATTATTATATTCCGGATGATACCGATCCGTTCGCAACGGAGGATTACCGCCGCTGGGCGCAGGCCGATCCCCGCTGGGGCGGCATCCGCCTCGGTACGCACGGAAGGACCGTTGCCGAAGCCGGCTGCCTCGTGACCTCAATCACGAAGCTGATCATTCAGAGCGGCTATCGAGATGCTTCGGATTTCAACGTTGCGACCCTTGTCAATTGGCTCAATGCCCATGGCGGGCTTTCAAGCGAGGGCAACCTGTATTGGCAGAAGCCGGCTGAAATGATCGAGGGCTTCGAATACGAGGGCATGGACTATAACTGCGGCTATTCCTCGAACTCGTCCTTCCAGAACAAAGTTCTCAATCTTGCCGCGCAGAACAAGCATATCGTGCTGACCGTTAAGAATTACGGCCATTATGTTGCCGTCGACAACGCAAAGAGCCTCGAGATGGGCGCGGTCTATATCATGGATTCGCTCAATAACGTTTCCGGCAATGCCGATATTGCTCTTACGAGCCGCTATTCCTATGTCAACCGCCTTGCGATCTATTCCGGCAACAACGCGCAGGATTCCGACTATATCTCGCGCTGCAGCTTCGCAATGACGCATTTCAA
>JAEEYN010000043.1 GCA_016288175.1 Bacillota bacterium
CGGAGCGTATTTTCATCGAAAAAGAAGGGATCGAGGTTGGTGCTCGGCACGCCCAAAGCGCTCCGATGGAACATCGGGTCTATGTAATCCGGCCCGCATTTGGCGGAGGCGACCGAAACTCCGCGCTTTTTCAGCGCCGTAAGCACGGCAAGCGTAACGGTCGTCTTTCCGCAGCCGGAATTCGTTCCCGCGATCAGCACCCGGTTCACTTTTTCGGTATTTTTACTCATTCTTTAACAGTCCTTTTTCCCGTGCAAGCGCAAGAAGCCGTCCGTTCGCTTCGTTAAATGTGCCGACGGGCGTGCCCGCGTCTATAACTTTTTCACATGCGAACATCAGAGTTTTCGCTTTTTCAAAGAGTTCTTCGCTTATCGGTTCGAACGCAGGAGCGATCACGACCTTTTCCGCGAGCTTTTTCGCGACCCGCGCATCCACGTCGTTTTCAAAGAGTATGCCTGCGGCAAAAGGCACGCGCTCCCTTTGAAGCGACCGCATAGCGGGTATGCCATGTCCCGCTCCGGCAATAACGAAAACCCGAGGTTTTCCTTCGGTTTTTTCAAGCTCCACGCTACCGAAATCGGGGTCGTACGAGCCCTTTTCAAGCTCGTAAAGCTCCTCCACCGGAAGCGAACGCAGGACCTCATCGGGCGTGCCGAAGGCGGCGATTGTCTCGCCCTTTACGCAGAGCAGCAGGTCGGAAGCCTTAGCCGCGAGGTCGATCTCATGCAGGCTCATAATGACGGTCATGCCGCGTTCCCTCGCGAGAAAACGGAGCAGGGAGAGAAGCTCCGTCTTGTGCTTGATATCGAGGTATGCCGTTGGCTCGTCGAGCACGAGCAGCTCCGGCTGCTGAGCAAGCGCGCGGGCTAATATGACCCGCTGCTTCTGTCCGTCGGAAAGCGTCATAAAATCGCGCTTCGCAAGGTCCTTTATGTGGACGAGCGCGAGGCATTCGTCGACGATGCGCCTGTCATCATCGGTGAGGCGGCCGACCATGTTGGTATAAGGATAGCGGCCGAGGCCGACGAGGTCGCGCACCGTATAGAGTTCAGGGCGAATGCGCTCCGTCAGCACCACCGCCTGCTTTTTCGCGACCTCTTTGGCGCTCATTCTGAAGAGCTCCGAACCCTCGACCGTCACGGAACCGCGGATCGCCGCAAGCTGGCGTGCGACGGTCTTGAGTATCGTTGATTTGCCGGAACCGTTCGGCCCGATAAGCGTGAGGATCCCGCCTTTATTGAGGGCGATATCTATATCGCGGATCAGCGTTTTGCCGTTATAGCCGACGGCAAGGCCGTTTGTTTCGAAAAATGCCGTCATTGCCCTGCCCTCCTTCTGCGGTCCACCATCATGAGGATGACGACCGGCGCGCCGAAAATGCTCGTGACAGTGCCGATATTGAGCTCCGTCGGCGAGAATACCGTCCTCGCGATCAGGTCGCAGAACAGGCAGAACACCGCCCCCGCGAGGAACGCGGCGGGAATGACGAGCGCGGGCTTGGAGCTTTTCAGCAGTGTCCTTGTGATATGCGGCACGGCGATCCCGACGAACGAGATCGGACCCGCGAGCGCCGTCACGCACGCGGAGAGCAGGCTCGAAAGAAGTATCAGCGCAAGGCGGAAGGGCTTTACCGCAACGCCCATGCTTTTTGCGTAGCCTTCGCCGAGGGCGTATGCGCCCATCGGTTTTGAAAGGAGCCACGAGGCAATGAGCGCGGGAGTGCAGATCAGCGCCGCGGTGACGACCGAATCCCAGCCCTTGCCGGAAAAGGTGCCCATCGACCAGTATTTGAGATTGACGATGTCCTGCTCGCTTGCGAACGTTACCGCCATATCGGTGACGGCGGAGCAGATATAACCGACCATTATGCCGACGACGAGCAGGAGCTCCATATTTCTCACCTTCTGCGAGAAGAGCAGCACGACGGCGGTTATGAGCAGCGAGCCTATAAATGCCGCGATAACGAGCACGGCGGGGCTCAAACTGATGCTGCCCGCAAGAAAGATCATCGTGATTCCGACTATCATCTTGGCTCCGGAGGAAATGCCCAGCACGAACGGTCCGGCGATCGGATTTCTGAAAAAGCTCTGGAGCAGGAAGCCCGAGACCGCGAGCGCGCCGCCGAGTATCGCGGCAAGGCACATTCGCGGGATGCGGATATTGAAAACGATCAGGCTTTCGGTGGATGCGTTCCGACCGTTTTTGAGAAGATCCAGTATCTCATTCGGGCTCAGGCGAACCGAGCCGACGGCGAGATTGAGGGCGAGGGCGATAATGAGAAGCGCAAAAAGAAGGCAGATCACGAGCGAAAACCTGCCCATCCCCCGACGCGCCGCTTTGTCCTTTTCCATTCCTGCCTCCGATAAATAAGAAAGGCCGCACAGGCAAAAATGCCTGCGCGGCCGTGTTTCCGCAGCAATTAAAATCAACTCTGCCTTCATACCTTCGGCAAAGCTCTTTCTTCAAGCAGGTCTTCCGGCTTGCGCATCATCGGCAGCGGGCGCGCCTTCTCGGAAAGGATCTTCCAATGGCCGACTTTCGTCCTGCGCCCTGCCTCCGCGCTCACGGCGGCGGTTCCGCCCGGGAGTTGCACCCGGTTGTCTATTCTCCCCGCATGGCAGCGAAGCCTTGCGGAGCACTTGAAGCTGTTCTTTATTAACAATGCTATTGTATTATCGCAAAGCGCATTTGTCAAGCGCGGAGCAGTCGGGTCTGGAAATAAAATATACCGAAAAGCAATAAAAACTGTGTTGACAAAATGCGCGCTCTGCGTTATTCTTTTAGCGAACTGAATAAGCGTTTGAGTGCTCGTCAAGGCCCCCGGGCTTTGATGGGAGAATAGGGAATCCGGTGTGAATCCGGAACGGTACCGCCACTGTATGCGCGTAGAAGCCCGCCTTTAGACGAAAGTCGGTCATTGAGGGAAACCTTGAGAAGGCTGTGCGTGCTTTGCTTGATGCGTGAGTCAGGAGACCTGCTTGGATGTGTGCTTTTGATGCGCTCCCCCGGCTTGGGGGCGCCAAGTTGCTGTGTTTGCGCACGTATCCGGCAGGGGCTGATATAGCTTCTGCCTTTTGATTTCTCCCGAATGCTTATTTCTCCGCCTGTTCCAAAGCCCTTTCGAAAAGGACCGGAAATAAAATTTTTTGGAGGAACTAAAATGAAAACCATCGTTAAGATCATCAGCATGGTCCTCGCCGTCCTCATGGTCGCCGGCATCGCCGCCTGCGCCAATAAGTCCGACAAGACCGACAAAGAGCTTGCGGACGAAGTCGCGGCTCTGATCGACGCAATCTACGTCCAGACCCGTACCGACAAGACCGACGAGCAGTGCGCCGCCGCGAAGGCCGCCTGGGACAAGCTCACCGACGAGCAGAAAGCTCTTGTCGAGGGCGAAGAAGCCGATCCCGATTACTTCGGCAGGGACACCGGCGACGCCTCGAAGGACGATCCCCGCAATGCCGACAGCATCGGCGAGAAGGAGCTGCTCGTGGTTTCCTTCGGCACCTCGTTCAATGACAGCCGCGCGCTCGATATCAAGGGCATCGAGGATGCTCTCGCAAAAGCGTTCCCCGATTGGTCCGTCCGCCGCGCCTTCACCGCGCAGATCATCATCAATCATGTCCAGGCCCGTGACGGCGAAAAGATCGACAATATGGATCAAGCGCTTGAGCGCGCTGTCGCAAACGGCGTAAAGGTCCTCGTTATCCAGCCCACCCACCTCATGCACGGCGCCGAGTATGACGAGCTGATGGAGGCCGTTGCCAAGTATCAGGATAAGATCGAAAAGATCGTCGTCGCCGAGCCCCTTCTCGGTGAAGTCGGCGCGGATGCTTCCGTTATCAATGCCGATAAGGAAGCCGTCGCGAAGGCCGTCGTCGCCGCCGCTGCTGCCGATGCCGGTTTCGGTTCCGTCGAAGAAGCGGACGCCGCTGGCGTTGCGTTCGTTCTCATGGGTCACGGCACCTCCCACAACGCGAAGGTGACCTATTCCCAGATGCAGGCACAGATGCAGACCCTCGGCTACAAGAACGTTTTCATCGGCACCGTTGAAGGTGAGCCCGAGGAGACCGCCTGCGAGAACGTTATCGAAGCGGTTGCCGCAGCGGGTTATAAGAACGTCGTTCTCCGTCCCCTGATGGTCGTTGCGGGCGATCACGCCAACAACGATATGGCGGATCCCGAGGATGCGGAATCCTGGCTCTCCATGTTCACCGCATCGAAGAAGTTTGAGAAGATCGATTGCCAGATCGCCGGTCTCGGCCGCCTTGCAGCAGTTCAGGCGCTCTATGTCGCTCATACCCAGGCTATTATCGACACCGTGAAATAATATTTTACAATGATCAGAATAAAATCCTTCATACTGGTTGTTGCGATCGCCGTCCTCTGTCTTCTGTCCTCCTCCTGCGGGCAGAAGCAGGGCGGCGATGCCGCAGCTGAAAAAGCGCCGATCGCCGACGGAGTTTACACTGCCGATTTCAAGACCGACGGCAGCATGTTCCACGTCAACGAGGCGCATCACGGCAAGGGCGTTTTGACCGTTAAGGACGGCAAAATGACCATCCATATCACGATGCCTTCGAAGAACACGGTCAACCTGTTCCGCGGCACAGCCGAGGAAGCGCAGAAGGACGGCGCGAAGCTTATCGAGCCCACGGTCGACACCGTTACTTATGAAGACGGCACGACCGAGGAAGTCTATGGCTTCGATATCCCCGTGCCGTATCTCGATCGGGAATTCGACTGCGCGCTCGTCGGCACAAAGGGCAAGTGGTACGACCACAAGGTCTCCGTTTCGAACCCCGTTCTCAAGCTCGAGGATGGCAGCTACACCTGCGCCGTCACCCTTACCGGCGGCAGCGGCAAGGCGAGCATCGAAAGCCCCGCGAAGATCACCGTCAAGGACGGCGTAATGACCGCTACAGTCGTTTGGTCGAGCAAGCATTACGAAAATATGACCGTGAACGGCGTTGAGTATAAGCCCGTGAACACCGAGGGAAACTCGACCTTCGAGATCCCGGTGACGCTCGACGCGGATATGAATGTTTCCGCATTGACCACCGCCATGAGCGAGCCGCATACCATCGAATACGTATTGCATTTCGACGGTTCGACGCTTCAAAAAGCCAACTGACTTTTGAATTTATAAACCTCCGTGCGGCTTCTGCGCGTGTCATCGTTTGGCATGCGCAGAAGTTTTATCGGAATTCTTTAAGGAGCCCGTATGAAACGAATAGTCCTGATCATCCTCTGCCTGCTTCTGTCGCTTTCCGTGTTCGGATGCGGGCAAAAGCAATCTCCTGAAGGCCTCGGCAACGGATGGGAACCCGTGTCTAAAACGGAGCTTTCATTCGCACACGAGTTTTCGATCGAGGAATACGACGGCGGGCTCAAGCTGATCTCAATAAACGAAGGCGGCCGCTTCCTCGTCGTTCCGGAAGGAGCTTCCGCGCTGAACGGGATCGCGGACGATATCGTCGTTCTGCAGCAGCCGATCAGGAATATCTATCTCGCTGCGACCGCCGTAATGTGCCTGTTCGACGGGCTTGACAGGCTCGACGCGATCCGGCTTTCCGGCACGAAGGCCGAGGGCTGGTACGTGGAGAACGCGCGCCTTGCAATGGAGCGCGGCGATATCCTCTACGCCGGCAAATACTCCCAGCCCGATTACGAGCTGATCCTTCGGGAAAACTGCCCGCTCGCGATCGAATCGGGCATGATCGGCCACGCTTCGGACGTGAAGGCGCAGCTCGAAAAGCTCGGCGTACCCGTACTTATCGACCGTTCGAGCTATGAAACGCACCCGCTCGGGCGCACCGAATGGATCAAGCTCTATGGCGTTTTACTCGGCTGCGAAGAAAAGGCCGAATCGCTCTTTAACGAGCAGGTGCGGCTGATGAACTCCGTCAGCGGCACTGATACCGGCAAGACTGTCGCGTTCTTCCGCATCAGCGGCACGGGCTACGCCGTCGCGCGCAAATCCGGCGATTACGTCAGCCGCATGATCGAGCTTGCCGGAGGGCATTACGCCTTCTCGGACCTCGGCGACTCCAGCGCGATGGCGACGGTCAACGTCGAGATGGAGACCTTCTTCGCGACCGCGCGCGGCGCCGACGTCGTGATCTATAACTCGACGATCGGCGGCGAGGTCTCATCGCTCGATGAATTCCTTGCTCTCAATCCGCTTATGGGCGACCTCAGCGCCGTTAAAAACGGTGCGGTCTGGTGCACGCGCGAGAGCATGTATCAGCAAACGCTGAACATCGGTCAGATGATCGGCGAGATCCATACGATCCTGACATGCGGAACCGATGACGAGCCGCAGCTTACATACTTTTTCCGGTTGAGATAAAGCGTGCATACAGCCCTGAACATATCTGACAGAGAAAAGCTGACGTTTGTTTTCCCGCGCCGGACTGAATGATTCCAAATTTCAATAAAAGAAATCAATGCTGAAAATGTGTGAAGACCCTGCTGAGTTTTCACACATTTTTCATACAGTCTCATTGAACAGGTTTGCATCAGCTGCGGCAGCGGTGTTTTCTGCAGCTGCTGCATCGTCCTCTCCCGACATGGGTTTAATGACAATTCAGATACACGCTTAACGCCCTACCCGCGAGCACGTCCGTAAGCGCGTCATGGTCGAGGATCCTGATCCCCGGCGGCGAACATTGTTCGATCATCCTGCCGAACAATGCATTGACAACGGCGCTTTTTCGGGTACAATTAACCTCATGGGAAGAATGAGCGAAAAACTGCATACCCTGCGGGAAAATGGGACGCCCGGAGCGATAATCATCAATATGCTGATCGCGATCGTCAGCCTGTTTGTCAATGGATTCGGGATCTATCTGACCATTCAGGCCAACATCGGCGCGGCGCCATGGGACGTTCTGAGCCTCGGCCTTTCGAAGACCTTCGGTATCCTCTACGGCACTGCGTCCATCGCGGTATCCGTCACGATACTGCTTGTTGATATTCTGATGAAAGAGCCGGTCGGCATCTCCATGTTCATCGACGCCATAGTGGTCGGAAAGGCCGTCGACTTCTTCAACTGGACAAAGCTGGTGCCGCCGTGCCAAACTCTGTGGACGTCGATCCCGGTTTTGCTCGCCGGGCTGATCATTCTTGCATATACGCAGTACATCTATATGATCGCCTCCCTCGGCTGCGGTCCGCGCGATACGCTGCTTGTCGGCCTCGCGAAACGCGTCAGGCGGGTCCCAATCGGGCTTGTGAGCGTGTTTATCCTCGGTTCGGCAACGTTTATCGGCTGGCTGCTCGGCGGCCCCGTCGGGCTCGGCACGATCCTCTGCGCTGTCTGCGCCGGACCGATCATGCAGCTCGCTTTCAAGACGGTGCGTTTCGACGCGACCGAGATCAGGCACCAAAGATTGAGGGATTCTTTCAAAGTGCTTTTCAAAAAACAGTGATCTTTTTATAAAAATCGGAGGGCCGGTTCAAAGCCCTCCGATTTTGTTTGTTGAATTCTTTTGCGGCACCGCCGCAATCATATGGAGCATGAAGCGAACAAAGCAATGCCCTGCTCTTTCTGCATACTTGCTTTCTCCCATATCAGTTTGAAAATGCCCGTTTTCTCCCTTGTCTCTCCGGCAGAAAACCGTTTATCACTGATGCATCGGGCGATGCATGTGAACGTACTTTTCCACCCAGTCCGGGTCATGATAACTGCCGTATTCCGACATCTGACAGCCGTGGCACAGATCGTCCGCGATCTCGAGGATCACATCCGCAAGCTCAAGATCCCGCTTCCACTTGTCTTCAATGGCACTGTAGCAGAGCCACGCGCCGAGGATATTGCCCGTCACGGCGCCGGTGGAATCGCTGTCGCCCTTGTGATTGACGGCGGCGATGACGCCCGCGGAGAAATCGTTCTGATAACGCAGCGCGCAGTAGAGGCTTATGCCGAGGGTCTCCTCCGCGACCCAGCCCTCGCCGAGGCGGTGGATGTTCTCAAGGTCGGGATCGCAGTTTTCGGAAAGCTCCACGGCGAGATCGATGATGCGGTCCAGCTCCGGAAGATTCGGATCGCCCGCGAACAGCTCATTGGCGGTGTCCTTCGCTTCGAGCACGATGTCCTTCAGCGTTCGCTTTCCGCCCGCAGGAAATACGATCCTGTTGATGATATGGACGAGCACCGCTGCGGGCATATAGCCGAGCGAGTGGCCGTGCGTGATCGCTGCAAGCTGCGCAGCTTCCCGGTCGAAATCCCTTATATCGCGAAGGCTTTTGTCAAACGCCATCGGCGCAACGCGCATAACGCCGCCGCAGCCCTTGCTGTTGTTTATTTTCGCCGCGACATAATCCTCATGATCGGCGCCGCTTCGCAGCGCGGAAAGGCAGGTACAGCCAGGGGCTCTCCTTGAATAGAGCTCCGGAACGTCCAACAGCCAGGAGTACCCGCCCTCGGGCGTGTACCGTTCATGGCTGTTGACTTCCCGCAGCGTCGAATCCTGGGTCAGCAGCCAATCCCGGTATGCTTTTTCGACATAGGCCCGCGGCATCGCCCGGATCCCGCGCAGCTTTCCTCTTGTATCCCCGACAAGCAGACCGTTCGCCGTGAACAGCGTCATCTGCGTATCGTCCGTGATAAGCGCCTTGCCTGTTGCCGGGTCCTTCTCGTATTCCGTGATCCCGCTGCTGCCGTATTCCGCGAAGATTGCGTTTTCCTTCATAAATTCGACCGGATTGCCGAGCGCGTCGCCGACAGCGCCGCCGAAGATGCAGCCCCTGATCCTGTCGAGGTTCTCGTCCTTTTTCTTCTTCTCCGCAAGCGCTTCGTCGGCCGCCGCCCGATCCTCATCCCTGTAAAAATCATTGAAATTCCTTGCGAATTCTTTGAAATTATACTGATCCGGCGTTCTGCTTAGAACGGCGAATCCGATGCTGTCGAACATGTCGTTTTCCTTCATGCCGTCGAGATCGAAATCCTTGAGAGCCTTATAGAAAAGATCGGAGACCACGCGTGCGTCGTTGCGGAAAGCGCCGCAGCCGAACGCGCCGAGAACGAGATTCCGGTAGCCGAGGTAAGCCGCAGCCTTCAGCATGCCCATGATGCGGTTATAAACCAGGGCTTCATACTGCTCATCGGACAGGCCTTCCCTGCCGCAGATCAGCATCGGCGCGGCGCAGGTCAGCACAGCGACGACGACGGGATCCTCGAGCAGATCTCCGTTTTCATCCTTGATGATCTCCACATGCGGATGGATGATCAGCGCGTCGGAACCCATGTTTGTGTTCAGGGCTCTGTTGTAATTATAGTATGCCGCCGACGCTTTGCTCTCGAGCGAAACAAGCAGCGAGCTTTTTCTGCAAAGATCCTCTTCCTGCGCCTTTGCGCCCCTTCGCACTCCCCCGCCCGGATTGACCGCGTTTGCGAGGTTCAAAACGAGAACGGGTTTCGTTTCGCCCGTTAAGGCATCGGGAAGCTTGTCCGCCATCTTTCGCGCCATGCCGAACGAATCGATGTTCTCGCAGATGTAGCGGCACCTTCCCAAGACATGGATATGCTCAAAATCCTTCTTTCCGCTTATCGCTTTGACGTCATCCGGAAGGAAGACCTGCGCCTCCTCCATCTGTTTCCGGCTCAGCTTCAGCTTGATCTTCTTTCCATTCAGCTTATAATACCCTCTCTCAAGTATGTCAAGCGTGTCCTGCAGCATTGTTTTGTTGCCTTCTCTCATATTTTCCTGCATCTTGAAACCTCACCGTTCGATATTCTTCGGCTGCAGCGGACATGCCTGCTAGCATCCTCCGCTCAGCCTTCTTTCGATACAGTTATATTATACCCGAACCTTCACGCAGTTTCAAGCGCCGGCGGTACAGAAAAAAGTACCGGCAGCCCGGTTCCGGCGGCGCGGAAGCGTCCGGTGCGGGTCCTGCCGGCCGCGGTTTCCCGCGCGTTCTTTTTTCCCCGGTTTCGGCGGAAAACTTCTTGATTTTGCCGCAGTTTGCGATTATAATCAAACGGTATAACGAAGCCGCCGAAAAACGCGCCGCGCGGGGTATATTCCGCGTTAGAGAGGCGTGTTTCGGGGTCTTCGGGGAGGAAATATGGCAAAGGTCAACATCGAACAAAAAATCGAAGTTGAAAAGAAGCTGAGTGAATACAGCAAAATGGAGGACCGCGAGGTGCTCGACCGGCTCGGCATCAGCGAGGACGGTTTAAACCAGGTCGAAGCGAGCGAAAGGCTGGAGGAATACGGGCGGAACATCATCGACGCCGGCAACGAGAACAGCCTTCTGAAGCGCATCCGCGAGGCGATCATCAATCCGTTCAACATCGTTTTGATCATCGTCGCGCTCGTGACGCTCGGCACGGACGTCATCTTTTCCGACAAGCCCAACTGGGCGACCTTCATTATGCTCGTGGTCGTCATCGTCATTTCCGGCGTGATCTCGTTCGTGCAGTCCGAGAAATCAAACAGCGCGGCGCAGAAGCTGAAGATGATGATCAGCAACAGGATCGACGTCATCCGCAACGGCAGTCAGATGGAGATCGACATCGAGGAAGCGGTCCCCGGCGATATCGTCAAGCTCGCTTCCGGCGACATGATCCCCGGCGACGTCCGCTTCATCGAAACGAAGGATCTGTTCATCGACCAATCGCAGCTGACCGGCGAGAGCAACCCCGTGGAGAAATTCAGCGGCCCGGACAACACGAGCGACGCGATGGCGGAGATGGACAATATCGGCTTCATGGGCAGCAACATCGTCTCCGGCAGCGCGAAAGCGGTCGTGCTCACAACGGGCAACCGAACCTATTTCGGCTCCATGGCGAAGAGCCTCAACACCTATCAGGAGAAATCGAGCTACGAAAAGAACGTCAATTCCATCAGCCGCCTGCTGATCGGGTTCATGATCGTGCTCGTGCCGGTCATCTTTATCGCGAACTTCATAACCAAGGGTAACTGGCTCGAATCGCTGATGTTCGGCATCACGATCGCCGTCGGTATCATGCCGGAAATGCTTCCGGTCATCATGACCTCTTCCCTCGCGAAAGGCGCCGTCAACATGTCCAAGAAGCAGACGATCGTCAAGCGTCTCGGCGCGATCCAGACCTTCGGCGAGATGGACGTTTTCTGCACGGACAAGACCGGCACGCTGACGCAGGACGAGATCGTGCTCGAAAAATACATGGACGTGCTCGGCCGCGAGGATAAGCGCATCCTACGCCACGCGTTTCTGAACAGCTATTTCCAGACGGGTCTCAAGAACCTTATGGACGTCGCAATCATCAATCGGGCCGAGAAGGAGGAGCTTTCCTACCTCAAGGAGGCCTATATCCGCGAGGATGAGATCCCCTTCGATTTCAGCCGCAGGCGCATGAGCGTCGTGCTTCGGGATAAGAGCGGCAAACGCCAGCTGATCACGAAAGGCGCGGTCGAGGAGATCCTTTCGATCTGCAGCTTTATCGAGATCGACGGCGAGGTCAAGCCCATTACCGATGAACTTATCAAAAACGCGCAGCTGATCGCGACCGAGAACAACCTCGAGGGCATCCGCGTCATCGGCGTTGCGCAGAAGAACAACGTGCACGACGTTGAGACCTTCGGCGTTGATGATGAAAACGATATGGTCCTGATCGGCTTCGTCGGCTTCCTCGATCCCCCGAAGCCCTCCGCCGGAGCCGCCATCGAGGCGCTGACGCGAAACGGCGTCCGCACCGTTGTTCTGACGGGCGACGCGGAAGGCGTTGCGGTCAATATCTGCGGAAGGCTCGGCATCCCGACCGATTATACCCTCACGGGCAGTCAGGTCGAGGCGATGAGCGACGCCGAGCTCAAGGCCGCATGCGAGAAATGCTCTATCTTCTCCAAGCTTTCGCCGTATCAGAAGCAGCGCGTCGTCAAGGCGATGCAGTCGAACGGCCACACAGTCGGCTATATGGGCGACGGCATAAACGACAGTCTGCCGCTCAAGCAGGCGGACGTCGGCATCTCGGTCGATACCGCCGTCGATATTGCGAAGGAGGTCGCGGATATCATCCTGCTTGAAAAGGACCTCAAGGTGCTCGACGAAGGTGTTATCGAAGGCCGCAGGACCTTCGCAAATATGTCCAAATACCTCAAGATGTCCGTCAGCGGCAACTTCGGCAATATGTTCTCCGTTCTGATCGCGAGCATATTCCTCCCCTTCCTGCCGCTGCTGCCGTTGCACATCCTCGTGCAGAACATCCTCAACGACCTTGCGCAGCTCGGCATGCCCTTCGACCATGTGGAGGATGAATACATCCGCCTGCCCAAGAAATGGGATATCCCCGGCATCAAGAAATTCATGGTGTACTTCGGCCTTTTGAGCACGGTGCTGGACGTTCTCTGCTTCCTCGTGATGTGGCATATCTTCAAGTTCAACAGCATCGACAAAGCCGGCTTCTTCCAGTGCGGCTGGTTCATGTTCGGCGTCATCTCCCAGACCTTCGTCATCCACACGATCCGCACGCCGAAAATCCCGTTCATCCAGGACCGCGCATCGAAACAACTTACGCTTTCGACAGTGCTCGTCGTGCTCGCAACGGTGCTGATCGGCTTTACCGCCGTCGCGAACCTCTTCGACCTTCCCGTCATGGTGCCTTCGTTCGCCGTCTGGCTCGTGATCCTGATGGCCGTCTATACGCTGCTTGCTCAGCTGCTCAAGAGCATCTACATCAAGATCAACAGGGAATGGGTCTGATACCCGCAGTCAAGTAAACTAAAAAAGCCCCGGAAGCGCTTTGTTTCCGGGGTTTTTCCGTGTGTTAATCAATTGACGTTGCTCAAACGCCTTATACGACCGAAGGCTCGGTGAAGAGATTGCCCTCGGCAAAGCGGGTGAGCTTGAGCCTCGACGCGTCGATGGTGGGCTCCATGCCGAGGATCATCTCGGACATGACTGTGCCGGTGACGGGGCCGAACATGAAGCCGTGACCGCTGAAACCGCAGGCCACATAGAAGCCTTCGACTTCCTCCACCTTGTCGTAGATGGGCTGGCGGTCCGGGGACATATTGTAGAGGCCCGCCCACTGGCGGATCACGCGGAGCTTGCCGATCGCGGGCAGCACGTTATCGATCGTCTTTGCCATTTCCTCGAGGAAGTGCCAGGAGGAGGTCCTGCGAAGGTCCTTCGGCTCCGAGGAATCGCTGCGGCCCATGATGAATGAGCCGTGCGGCGTCTGCTGAACGTACAGATTGAGGTTGAAGGCCATGACCATGGGATACTGCATCGGCTCGACGGGCTCGGTGACGAGGATCTGGTGGCGCTCGGAATAAAGCGGCAGGTCCACGCCGACCATCTTTGCGATGCCCTGGGACCACGCGTTGGCGGCGTTGACGACGATCGGGGTCTCGATATAGCCCTTGTTGGTCTCGACGCCGACTATCCTGCCCTTTTCGACCTTGATGCCTGTGACTTCGGTATAGGTGTTGAACTCGACGCCG
>JAEEYN010000044.1 GCA_016288175.1 Bacillota bacterium
GCTCAATAACGTTTCCGGCAATGCCGATATTGCTCTTACGAGCCGCTATTCCTATGTCAACCGCCTTGCGATCTATTCCGGCAACAACGCGCAGGATTCCGACTATATCTCGCGCTGCAGCTTCGCAATGACGCATTTCAAGGCGACGGTCGTTTCTTCCTACGCAAGCTTTTATACCCTGCCCTGCACAGTGAACGCGGGGGAGGGCTCCGAGACCGCAGGCCGCGCTTACCAGGGCACGGAGCTCGAGGTCACGGCGGATATCATCAATACCCTGTATGAACACTGGTATCAGGTCCGCATGGAGGACGGCGAGGTCGCCTATATCTGGGGCGGACAGGTCGTTTTCAATAATTTCATAAACGATACCGAGGTCGAGAGCTCCGCTCCGCCGCGCGGCACCCTGCCGCAGGGGCGTTGGTATGCTCTGACGGAGAATATCATTACGCGCCACAGGATCGCGACGGTCATCGGGCGCATCACCGATATCGATTCCGAAACCGTCTGCGAAGCGCAGGTCAATCCCGATGTGCACGGCGGCTTCGATATCTCCGGAACTGGGATCGACGCGGGGATCGCGTTCGGCAGCCTTGATCAAGGGCATTACCTCTATCAGCTCCTGATCGAGGTTGAGGCCGAAAGCAATATCACGAACGACGACAAGCAGTTCGTCTGCATCTTCACGAGCCCGTTCTCGATCGGCGTCGAAGCGCTCCCCGTTTATTCGGTCGTCTATGTCGATCCGCTGAATGAAGAGGTGCTCGCGGAGGAACTGATCGCGGAAGGATTCTTCCCGATCGAACCGCCCGCCCCGGAGCATGAGGACCGCGTTTTCGTCCGCTGGTCCGAGGACGGCAGGATCTACGGCGATACCGTTATCACCGCGATCTACGAAGGCGATGAGCTGCTTACCGATCCCTTCATCCCGGGCGACGCGGACGGCGACGGCATGATCACGCTCATGGACGCCGTGAAGATCCTTCGCTATGCGATGGGCGAGACCGACGAAGTGCTGAATCCCGCTGCGGCGGATTACGACGGCAACGGCATCGTGAGCGCCGCCGATGCGCTGCACGTGATGCGAATCGTGATGAATATCACCGACTGAATAATACGAACCATCCGGAGCCTTCCCGAAAGGGGAGGCTTCTTTGCGCTGCCTGCGGACGGGCTCGCCGCTGACTGATGCCTGCGGAGAACGAAATCCCAAAATATATTTAAAAAATAAGCCTTTTTAAGGCTTGACAGCGTTGCGTACAACTGTTATAATGAATTAGCGTGTTAACTTGGGTATTATGCGCTTTTTTCTTTTTTGCTCGAAAAACGGGGGCGAAAAAGAGCCGAAAGACCCGGAAGCGGGGGAGAGGGACTTAAGCGTCCCGACCGCCGGCACGAATCACGAATAAGAACAAAATTTCTGCGGAAGGCCGCAGAGTTAGGGGTGAAACAATGTTGCATGAAGCAAAGATGGGCAAGCAGACTCGAATGAGCTTCTCGAAGATCAACGAGATCCTCGATATGCCTGACCTGATCGAGGTCCAGAAGGACTCCTACCGCCAGTTCGTTGAACACGGCTTCGGCGAGGCCCTTGCTGACATCTCTCCCATCAAGGATTTTTCCGAGCGCCTGGTGCTTGAGTTCGTCGATTACAAGATCGACAAGGAGCATCCGAAATACAGCGTTGCGGAATGCAAGGACAGGGACGTGAACTATTCCGCTCCCCTCCGCGTACTGGTGCGCCTTATCAACACTCAGTCCGGCGAAGTCAAACAGCAGGAAGTGTTCATGGGTGATTTTCCGCTCATGACCGACCAGGGCACCTTCATCATCAACGGTGCGGAGCGCGTCATCGTCAGCCAGCTCGTTCGCTCTCCCGGCGCATATTATACCGAGACCGTGGATAAAGTCGGCCGCCATCTCTTCAGCTCCCAGGTCATCCCGAACCGCGGTGCATGGCTGGAATTCGAGACCGACAGCAACGAGATCCTTTACGCGAAGGTCGACCGTCAGCGCAAGATCCACGTCAGCGCGCTGATGCGTGCCCTCGGCTATAGCACGAACGCCCAGATCCTCGAAGTCCTCGGCGAGGAGGAGCGCCTTCTCAAGACTCTTGAAAAGGACCCCACCCAGGATACCGTGGACGGTCTTATCGAGATCTACAAGCGCCAGCGCCCCGGTGAACCCCCCACCGAGGAGAGCGCAAGGAGCCTCTTCAACGCTCTGTTCTTCGACCGCCGCTATGACCTCGCGCGCGTCGGCCGCTATAAATTCAACTACAAGCTCGGCATCGCTCCGAGGCTTGAGGACCGCGTCGCCGCCGAAAACGTCGCCGATCCGATGACCGGCGAGATCCTCGTTGAGGACGGCGCCGTCATCACCCGCGAGATCGCGGAGAAGATCGCGGACGCGGGCGTCGAGGGCGTTTACGTCCATGCGGGCGAGCACGTCATCCGCATCGTCGGCAACCGCTTCGTCAACGCAGAGAAATATCTCGGCTTCGATCCCCTCGAGGTCGGCATCAACGAGAAGGTCTATTATCCCACCCTCGTCGAGTTCCTGAAGGAGAAGGAATCCTCCGGCATGAACGAAGAAGAGTGGCGTGAATTCCTCCGCACCAATGTATACGAGCTCAGCCCGAGGCATATCATTCCCGCCGATATGGTCGCTTCCGTAAGCTACCTCATGGGCCTTCCCTACGGCATCGGCTTCTGTGACGACATCGACCACCTTGGCAACCGCCGCATCCGTTCCGTCGGCGAACTGCTCCAGAACCAGATCCGCGTCGGCCTCGCAAGGCTCGAGCGCGTCGTCCGAGAGAGGATGAGCATCCAGGATCTCGATATCGCGATGCCTTCTAACCTCATCAACATCCGCCCCGTGACCGCGGCGATCAAGGAATTCTTCGGTTCCTCCCAGCTTTCGCAGTTCATGGACCAGACCAACCCCCTTGCGGAGCTGACCCATAAGCGCAGGCTTTCCGCTCTCGGCCCCGGCGGTCTGAACCGCGACCGCGCGACCTTCGAAGTCCGCGACGTTCACTATTCCCACTACGGCCGCATGTGCCCGATCGAGACCCCCGAAGGTCCTAACATCGGTCTTATCAACTCCCTTGCGACCTATGCGAGGATCAACGAATACGGCTTCATCGAAGCGCCGTACAGGAAGATCGACAAGGTCAACCACCGCATCCTCGACGAGATCGTTTACCTGACCGCGACCGAGGAGAACAACCGCATCGTCGCCCAGGCGAACGAGCCCACCGTTACCGACGAAAACGGCAACGTCTGGTTCGAGAAGGAGCGCATCGTCGCCCGTCAGCTCGACCAGATCATCGAAGTCCGCGCAACGGACATCGACTACATGGACGTTTCGACCAAGCAGCTCGTCTCCGTCGCGACGGCGATGATCCCCTTCCTCGAAAATGACGACGCAAACCGCGCTCTGATGGGCTCCAACATGCAGCGTCAGGCCGTTCCGCTTCTCGTGACCGAAGCGCCCGTCGTCGGCACCGGCATGGAATACAAAGCGGCATATGACAGCGGCGTTCTCGTTCTCTGCGAGGAAGCGGGCGTTGTCAAGCACGTCGACGCCGACAAGGTCGTTGTGACCTCCGATGCGACCGGCGAGGACCGCACCTACCGTCTCATCAAGTTCAAGCGCTCCAACCAGGGCACCTGCATCAATCAGCGCCCCGTCGTTTCCGCAGGCGAGCACCTCGCAAAGGGCGACATGATCGCCGACGGCGCATCCACCAAGGACGGCGAGATCGCGCTCGGCAAGAACATCCTGATCGGCTTCATGAGCTGGGAAGGCTACAATTACGAGGACGCGGTCCTGATCAGCGAGCAGCTCGTCCGCGACGACATCTACACCTCCCTGCATATCGAGGAGCATGAGACCGAAGCGCGCGATACGAAGCTCGGCGAAGAAGAGATCACCCGCGATATCCCGAACGTCGGCGAAGACGCTCTCAAGGACCTCGACGAGCGCGGCATCATCCGCATCGGCGCTGAAGTCCACTCCGGCGATATCCTCGTCGGCAAGGTCACCCCGAAGGGCGAGACCGAGCTGAC
>JAEEYN010000045.1 GCA_016288175.1 Bacillota bacterium
CATCGTTCCTAATTTCCTGACGAGTTCCGTTTCCGCACACCGTATACGTGAACTGATCGATCTGCCTCGCGAGAGACATCTCGGGCTGAGCAAAGAATTCGAATCGCTTGCCGAAAACGGCTTCGAAGTTCGTTTGCAAGGTGTAAGCTTTTCCTATATCGAAGATAAGCAGGTCATTACCGATTCTTCGTTTAAGGCGGCTCCCGGTGAGATCGTTGCGCTGATAGGACCATCTGGCGAAGGCAAAACGACGATGATCCGACTTATGCTCGGCCTTGTTCACCCGGATAAGGGAATTGCGTTCATCCGTGCGTCGGACGGCACAGAAGTTGAAATGAACGCCGACAGCCGCTGCATGTTCTCATACGTCCCTCAGGGCAATACCATCCTTTCCGGAACGATCGCCGAGAACATGCGTCTTGTGAAAGAGAACGCAACAGATGATGAGATCATCGAAGCTCTGAAGATCGCCTGCGCGTGGGACTTTGTTTCCAAACTTCCGAAAAAGATCGACAGCAAGGTCGGAGAACGCGGCAAAGGTTTTTCGGAAGGGCAGGCGCAGCGCCTCGCGATCGCGCGTGCTGTTCTCCGCGATGCACCGATACTGCTTCTTGACGAGGCAACTTCCGCATTGGACGTCACTACCGAGCGTCAGGTGCTTCGCAATATCCTGATCCACAGGCCGAATAAGGTCTGCATTGTTACCACGCATAGGCCGACAGTCATCAATCTCTGCAAACGCGTTTATCGCGTTACAGACAGGAAGGTAAATGAGCTCAGCGAGGAAGAATCGAGCAGGGCAGCAATGGATTATTAACCGGAGGAAGCAAATTTGATCGATATTCATTCCCATATTCTGCCGGGCGTGGACGACGGTTCCGACAGCATGGAAACTTCGCTTGAAATGCTTTCAATGGCTGCCGAAAGCGGCGTGAGAGCCATTTTCGCGACACCGCATGCAAATTGCAGGGGAGAATTCGACAATTACGCTTCGGACCGGTTGAAATTTGCTCTGATGGAACTTCGCCGTGCTGCCGCTGCGGAAAGGATCCCGATCAAGATCTGTCGCGGAATGGAAGTTCTTGCAACGGACGATATGCCCGAACTTCTTGAAGACGGTTTGATTTGGACGATGAACGGAACACGGTATTTCCTGACAGAGTTCAATTTCGAGGAAGAACCGGATTTCTTCTTTGATATTATTGGAAGGTGCCGTGATTACGGGTTCCGTCCGATAATCGCTCATCCCGAGAGGTATTTTGCGATCAGAGAAGATCCGCAGCTGGCTTACGAACTCTGTATGGCAGGTTCTGCGCTTCAGCTAAATAAAGGAAGCCTTCTCGGTCGATTCGGACCTGAGGTGCAGGAAACAGCCGAACTTCTGATAGATCATCGTCTTGCCGCATGCGTTGCAAGCGACGCGCACGGCGCCGAAGTCAGAACTACGGATATGTCCGAGATTGCGGATCTTTTAAACGAACGTTGGGGAAGCAGGCTGACAAGACTCTTGCTCAGCGAAAACCCGGCGAAAATCATTGCAGGCGAACGGCTGCTGGGCTATGAGCCGATACCGTTCGACGAAATAATCTGAAAGAGGAGGAAAATGCATGAAGAGACTGCGCATCATCATTCTTATATTCTTCTTCGCGGTCGCCGCATTTTTCGGCGCTTACCACTTGATCGACAGATTTACATCCGACAAGGTCGCTCCGGTCATCACAGCCGAAAGCGATACTTTGGAGGTCACTATAGACGCAACTGAAGCAGACCTGCTTGCGGGAATGTCCGCCACCGACAATATCGACGGCGACGTTACCGATATGCTTGTCGTGATTTCAAAAAGCAAATTCATCAGGAAAGGAACGCTTCGCGTAAACTATGCCGCTTTCGATCAAAGCAGCAATGTTCGAACCTATTCCCGTGATGTTACCTATACCGATTATGTTTCCCCGCATTTCAGCCTGAAGGCACCGCTTCGATTTGCTTCGAGCAGCTCAAATCACGATTTTCTCGGCAAGCTCAAAGCTTTTGATTGCCTTGACGGTGATATTTCAAAGAAGATCAGGATCAGTTACGGAGATACGGTTGCGGTGAGCGATACGATCACCGAGCAGACTGTTGACATTATTGTTACGAATAGCTACGGTGATTCTTCATACCTGAAACTCACAGTCAGGTTTGAGGATTTCGAATCTTATAATACACAGTGTCCTGCGCTTTCCGAGTACCTGATTTATACTAAAGTCGGAGAGATGCCTGATCTTCGTTCTCTTATCACCGGGATCTGGTCAAACGGAAAATCGACGGACTTCGAAGACAGCAATTCCAATCTGACTGCCGACAATGTTACGATTTACAATGTTTTGAACGGCCAGCCCGGCGGCTACCATAATGCGGAAGAACAGCCGCTTGATATCAACACACCGGGCGTTTACTATGTTAAATATTCTCTTTCGAATACAACAGGCGAAGCGCTCGGTACTACGACTTTGATCGTGATAGTGGAAGAATGAGTATGGAAACAAAACAGAACACGAGCACACTGCTCGACAGACTCGACCTTTATAGTGTTTTCAGGGACGTTATCAGAAATCTGTGGGCGATCATCCTCGGGACGATCGCCGTCGCTCTGATCGTGAACATGACCGCAAAGGAAAAGTACGAAAGCACTTACTCGACGACCGCTACTTTCGTTGTAACCTCGCGTACAAGCGGAAACTACGCTTACAGCAACCTGACTGCAGCCTCAACGATGGCAAGCAGCTATTCCAATATTTTAAACAGCAATCTTTTAAAGAAGAAGGTTTGCGAAGATCTCGGCGTTTCGAGTTTCAACGCGAAGATGTCTACTTCGGTCATTAAGGATACAAACCTGATGACACTGAAGATAACTTCCGACACTCCGTGGAACACATACAAAATAACGCGTTCGGTCATGGAGAACGTTCAGGAGCTTACCGGTTATGTCTCGACCGATATGGTCATGGAAGTTCTTCAGCAGCCGGCAGTTCCGACAAAGGCGGACGGAACATATAATGCCCGCCGACAGATGAAGACAGCGATCGCTCTTTCGTTCGCAGTGCTTACGCTCGCGTTCGTGTACCTTTCATACAGAAAGGATACAATAAAGAACGAGAAGGACATCGAGGACAAACTTGAAACCCGTTCACTCGGCGTTCTGTACTTTGACGGAAAGTTCAAACTTCGCTCGTTATTCAACTTCAATAAGAAAAAGAAGAAGCAGAAACTGCTCGTTACCGAAGTTACGGCAAGCTTTGAATTCGTTGAAAGAAACAAAAAGATCTCCGCTCTTGTGGCTGCACAGGCAAAAAATATCGGTGCTAAAGTCATTCTCGTCACGAGCGTCATGGAGCATGAAGGCAAATCCACCGTTTCGGCAAACCTTGCACTTTCTTTGGCACAGCAATCACATGACGTTCTGCTGATCGACGGCGATATGCGCAGACCGACTTTGAATACGCTTTTCCTTGAAAACGGCGAAGGCAGCGACGATACGAGCCTTGCAAAGCTTCTCATGGGTGAGACAAGCATGAAGCGGGCGATGCGCTACGATGAAAAGCGAGGAGTTTATCTGCTGCTTAACTACCATAATTACCCCAATTCCACCGATATTGTTTCAAAGGATGTGACTTCACAGCTTATCGACGTCGCGAGAAATACCTTTGACTACATTATTATAGATACTCCGCCGATGTCACTGATGGCAGACGCGGAAGTCCTTGCCGGTCAGGCTGATATGAGCATCCTTGTTGTTAACTATGACATGGTTTATGCACGTGATATCAACGATGCCATAGATTCGTTGAAAGATTGCCGAGCACAGTTCACGGGCTGCATCCTGAACCAGGTCAGAACAATGCCGGGTGAGCGCCGCACGGTCGTCGGCCAGGGCGGTTACGGCAGATACGGCCACTATGGACGGTATGGCCGCTACGGCAGATACGG
>JAEEYN010000046.1 GCA_016288175.1 Bacillota bacterium
GTCCGGGATGTCGACCTGCGTTCTGATATCCCAATACTCCTCGTCGTTTGAGTTGATGCTGATGTATTCGATCATGCCTTCGGTATTGTTGATCAGCGTAACCGTATCATTGCCGATCTCCGGGGAGTAGGGTTGATCTTCGTTGTCGTTGTCGTAATGATATGATGACCCGCTGTCGTTTATCTGTTCGGATCCGTCGCTCACTGAATCTGAGCTGCAGCCGGCAAGCGCGGCAGCGAGCAGCATTATCAGGCAAAGGATAATGGGGATGATTCTTTTCTTCATGTTTTAAGTTCTCCTTGTTCCGATCGTTTTAATCTATATGCTCCGGTTCGGCGTTATCCTCCGGCTTTTCTGTCCGTGCCGTCGACGCTGATCTTCAGGCTGCCTTCATAGGCGCGGATGCTTCCGTCCGCGTGAGTGACCTCGAAAACCGGTGTCCTGACGCCGCCGTTTTCCCCGGTTTCGCGGAACATCATCCGGACCCTGTCGCCCGGCTTGATCTCGAGCCCGCGGGCGCTGCAGAAATAATCATAACCGGCGGCGGTGAACGCGAAATCGATCGGCGTATCGTAGCTCGCGACCTCTTTGCCGAAGCTGCGGATCTTATATGATGCGCCGTTCATGATCTCCGGGATATCGAGCGGCTCACCCCAGAATTCTTCGTCGTTCGCGCTGATATAGACGCGCTCGACCGTGCCTTCGGTATTGTTGATCAGGATAACGTAATCCTCAAGCGAGCCTCCCGCGGGGGGCTCTGTCTGCGGCGGAAGAGGGACCTCCGTTTCGGCGGGCTGATTTCCCGAAAAGCCGCCGGGCTTCAGGAAATTGCAGCCGGCAAAAGCGAAAGCGATCACAAGGCCGCAGAGGAGCAATGCAAGGTTTCTTTTTTTCATCTTCGTCTCCGGACCGGCGCTGCGTCAGCCGATATTGACGGAGCCGAGCACTGCTTTCACGAGCGCGCCGTCATAGGGATAGCCTGCGCTCATAACGGAGATCACGTGCTCGCCGACCGTCGTGTAGATCTGGAAAATATCCGTTTCACCGTTGTATTTATAGGTGATGCCCGTCCAGGTATTGCCGTTCAGTTCGAAGGTGATATCCTGCGGATCGTACTCGGCGTTGACCTCCCTGCTGTGGTCAATGTCCCATTCGGGATCCGTTGAAGGCCCGAAATAGATGTAGCTCGTCGGGTGATCCTTATCGGTCAGGCGGAAGCCCTCCGGGGATTCCGGGTCGATCATCGTGCCCTCGGTGAAGGTCATGCTTTCGGGGATGAACAGGCCGGTGTAGATTCCGTAATCCCTGGTTTCGCCCCTGATCGCCGGAGTTTGGTTTCCGGGGTCCGTATTTTCGCCGGGAACAAGGTTGCCGTTGTCATCGGGGTCCGGCGTCGGCGTCGTCTTCACTGTTCCGCCGTCGGCCGGTTTATCCGTTTCGCCGTTTTTGCCCGCGGCTCCGCAGGCGCAAAGCAGCGCCGCCGCCATCAGAACGGCGAGAGCGAGCGCTGTGAATTTAAATGTTTTGCCGAAGCTCATTTTTCTGTTCCTCCAATCGAGTTTATAAGCTGTATTGGCCGATGGGAACGCGATCCGGCGGGCGTTTGTCCGTTCCGGTTCGAAGGGATCCGCCGCGCCTGCTTTGACCTTTATTTTATCAGATTGCGGCAGGATTGTACAGACCCGCGGCGCCGCTTTCGGCGGTTTTTTCTTCCGCCCGATGCGCGTTCCGTCCCGATAAAATAACGTCCGGCGGAGCTGCGCGGTTGCGTGCCGCCCTCCGCCGGCGGCAATAAAAAAAGCCTGCGGCTTTACCGCAGACCTTTTAGGTTGTTTTATCGGCTTATGCCCCTTCCGCCGCCCGGAAGGAAGCCTTCCCGGGCGTATGAGGATTGGAGATTCTTGATTCTCTGAACGAATTCTTCGTTGTTCGCCGTTTTTTCGAGGAGGTTTATGATCTGCTCCGTCGCTTCGGCCGTGTTTCCTCCGGAGAGCATGCGGCGGATCGAGTTGACCGATTCGAGCTCCTCCGCGGAAAGCAGCAGTTCCTCCCTGCGCGTGCCGGATTTGTAGATATCCACGGCCGGGAAGATGCGCTTTTCGCTGAGCTTGCGGTCGAGGTGGATCTCCATGTTGCCGGTGCCCTTGAATTCCTCGTAGACCATGTCGTCCATCCTGGAGCCCGTTTCCACGAGCGCCGTCGCGATGACCGTCAGGCTGCCGCCGTTTTCGATGTTGCGGGCGGCGCCGAAGAAACGCTTCGGCTTATGCAGCGCGCCGGGGTCCATGCCGCCGGAAAGGGTCTTGCCCGTCGAGTTGATGGTA
This sequence comes from Bacillota bacterium, assembly GCA_016288175.1. Taxonomy (GTDB): domain Bacteria; phylum Bacillota; class Clostridia; order Christensenellales; family CAG-138; genus PeH17. The sequence continues at coordinate 2,325 of JAEEYN010000046.1, forward strand.
ACGTTGTATGCCCTCGCGAGCCTTGTGATCGAGTCCATGAGCACGACGACGTCCTTGCCCATCTCGACAAGGCGCATCGAGCGCTCCATGACCATCTCCGCAACGCGGGTATGGTGCTCCGGCAGCTCGTCGAAGGTCGAGAACACGACCTCGCCCTTGATCGAGCGCTGCATGTCGGTAACCTCCTCCGGGCGCTCGTCGATCAGAAGAACGATCAGGTGCACATCCGGATAATTCTCGGAAATGCCGTTTGCGATCGCCTTGAGCAGCGTCGTTTTGCCGGCCTTCGGCTGGGAAACGATCATGCCCCTCTGCCCTTTGCCGATCGGCGCGATGAGGTCGATCAGGCGGATCGCGAGGTTGTTTTTCTTCGGCGCATCCGGATCCGTCGTTTCGAGGGTCAGCCTTTCGTTCGGGAAGATCGGAACGAGCTCCTCGAAGGGCTTGCGCTGCATCGCTTCCTCCGGGGGAACGCCGTTGACGGCCGTGATATACATCAGCGCGACATAGCGCTTTGCTTCCATCGCCTGCCGCGTTTTGCCGGCAACGAGGTCGCCGTTGCGAAGGTTGAAGCGGCGGATCTGGGAGTTGGAAATATAGACGTCGTTCGCGCCGGGCATGTAGTTATTGACGCGAAGGAAGCCGTAGCCGTCCGGCATGATCTCGAGGATGCCCTCGGCGTCCTCGCATTCGCCGGATTCGAGGATCTCCGGAACGGCGGGATTGCTCGTTCCGTATTCGGCGTTGTAATAACCCTCCGGCCTGAAATCGCGGTTCTGGTACCCCGCCCCGCCGTACGGCTGCTGGTATGCGCCCTGGGGCGGATAGACCGGGTTCACATACTGGCCCTGGACGGGCTGAGCCATGCGGTAATCCTGCTGGGCGTACGGGTCGCCCTGCTGATAGGCGGGCTGCTGATAGGCGTCGCCGCGCCTGCCGTAATCCTGGTTATAGCCCGCGTAAGGCTGCTGATAGTTCATGCGCTGGCTGACGGGCTGGCGCGCGCTGCGGTCGCCGCGGTAATTCTGCTGCCGGCTGTAGCCCGCCGTCTGCTGCCTTGCCGTATAACCGAGCGTATATCCGCGCTCCTGGGGAGCGGCCGCGCGCAGCCTTGCGGCATCCGCGCCGGGCGTCTGCGCCGCCGGATCCTGCTCCGGCATTGCGGACGGCGCCGGTTCCGCCGGTTCGAGCGCCGTCTCCGCCGGGGCCTCCGCTTTCGGCTCCGCAGGCATGATCGGCGGGCGTCCGCGCTTCTTTGTTTCGGTCACGCCGCCGTTCATGATTATATCGACAAGCTCCGCTTTTCTGTATTTTGTGATGGATTTAACGCCCTGCGCCTTCGCGATAATGCGCAGACTCTCAAGGCTCTTGTCAAGCATTTCTTCTCTTGTCATGTTCTCTCCGATCAATGTTTCTGTTTTCAAAGCTCTACGGTATCAGTATATGCAGCTGTTAATTTTTAAGAAGTAAAACATTAGGATAATTGCGCCGTAAAAACAAAGTGTTCCCGATTCCTTGCATATATTATAATGTTTTTCCCCTGGTGTTGTCAATAGAAAATCAGATGGAATTTGTTAAATCTTTATGTCATATTCCCGCGATTCGGGCATTATTGCCGCAGCTTTGCCGTATTATTATTTATCCTTACTTCCGGGACCCGAAAACCGGGCAAAAATCATGAAAGGAAGCTCCCCCGCGCGGGGAGCAGGGGTGAAAAGAAATGAACGACCGACCCATGCTTGAAGGAGGAGCGCTGCGCCTTCGCACGCATTCGATCCACATTGAAAACAGGGAGCTTGTGAGCATCACCGGCGTCAAGGACGTCGGCAGCTTCAACGAAAACGAAGTGATCCTGATGACGGACGGCGGCGGGCTCTCCGTTGAAGGAGAGGGGCTGCATATCACGAAGCTCAACCTCGACGAAGGCCAGATCATCATCGAGGGACAGCTCATCGCCCTCGAATACGACGAAGCCCCGCAGCAGCGGCCCGGCTTTTTCTCGAGAATGTTCCGCTGATGAGGATCGACCTTGCCGAACTTCCGCTCGTTCTCGGCTGCCTCCGATGCGGGTTCATACTTGGGATCGTCTATGACCTTCTCCGCCTCCCCCGCCGCCTCGGAAGCATCGCCACGGCGGCCGCGGACGCTGTCTTCGGCTGCTGTTTTTTCGCTTTGACCGGCGCGACGCTGTTTTATTTCGACAGCGGAAGGATCCGGTTTTTCACAATTCCGCTGATCCTTGCCGCGTTCGCCCTCTGGATCTTCTTTCCCGGAAGGCTGATCCGTCTTTCGGCGGCTTCGGTGCACGGCAGGCTGAGGCATAAAACCCGAAAAGAAAAATAGTATTATTGCAGAAACAAACCGGAGGCTTTAAATATGAAACCGAACGCGAATATCTTCCGAAGGACAAAACGGACCGCCGCCCTGCTGCTCGCCGTATTCTTCGCCGCGTCGCTTTGCGGCTGCGGCGCGCCGAAGAGCCTTTTCGAAGAGACTCCTTCCCCCCTGCCGGCGACCGCCGCGCCGGGCGAAAACCCGTTCGCGGATCCTTCAGGCCGTCCCGCGGGCAGCGAATACCCTTTTGAGACAGGAGAAACCGCAACCGCCGAACCCGGGCAAAGCGTTAGGGCAACGCTCTATTACGTCACCGACGAAGGCTACATCCTGCCCGTAAGCACCGTTATCCCCTGGGAAACGGGGATCGCGAAAGCCTGCCTGAGCCGCCTCATCGCGACGGCCGGGAACAGCAACGAGCTCAAAAAGCTCGGCCTCAACGCGCCGATCCCCGCGGGGACCGTGATCCAGCTTTCGATCGAGGACGGCGAAGCGAGGGTCAATCTTCAGAATATGCCCGCGCTTGCCGATTACCGCGAGGAGCAGAACCTCTTTGTTTCCGTGATAAATACGCTCACGCAGTTCCCTTCGATCGACACCGTTTCCGTTTTCATCAACGGCAGCGCGGCAAGGACGGTCAACGGCTCCGAGCTTCCCTGCGGCGCGGGAGCATACGCTTTGAACGTTGAAAACGGCGATGTCGCCGTCAGCGGCAGCGCGAAAGCCGTAACGCTTTATTTCCCGAACAGCTCCGGCAGTCAGTTCATCCCCGTGACGCGCTATCTGAGCTCCGACGGCCTTTACCGGGCGATCAGCGCGCTTGCGGAGGGCACGGAGCTGCCCGGCCTGCGCGGCTGCTTTCCGGAAAATACGCTCGTTCTCGGCGCGGCGATCGAAGGCGGCGTTCTGACCGTCAATCTTTCGAAGGATTTCGAAAAGATCGCCGAAACGCCGGGGCTTTACAGCCTCGCTATGCACACCGTGCTTCTGACAGCGCGGCCGTACGGCAGCATCGACGAGATCCGCTTCACCGTCAACGGCGTGCCTTATGCGCCGGACGACAACTGATGCGCTTCATAAAAAAACAACCGGGACATCCTTTTCGGGATGTTCCGGTTTTCGGTTTTTCATATCGCTTTTCGCCGATCGGCACAGCTAAATAAGCCGTGATGCTGATCAAACGGCGGAAGCTGCCGGCGGCGCCGGCTGTTTTCGGAGCTTACTCTTCGGGAACGGGCTCGAGAACGGGAGCGTCGGGAGCATTCCTGCGAACGCTGTCGATGCCGTTCTTGCAGCTGTCCTTCTTGACATAGCCCTCGCTTGCGGCGATGATCTGGCCGTTCTTTGCCTTCAGGCGGAAACGGAACTGACCGGCCTTGTCCTTGTAGATCTCGAACTTCGGGTGGGTCTGCGCTTCGAAGCCTTCGATGGTCTGATCCTCGAGATTCGCGACCGGAGCGTTGGTACGGACACTTTCGCAGCCGTTCTTGCAGGCGTCGAGAGTGTTGTAGACTTCGCCGCCGACGGCAACGATCTCGCCGTTCACGGCTTTGAGAGCGAAGGTGAAGCCGGTTTTGGTGGCTTTGATTACAAATTTACCCATAATATTCATCCTTTCGGCAAATAATATAATTTGCAGTTTCATTTTATCCCATTTCGGATAATGTGTCAATAGCTTTTGAAAAAATCTCCTGCTCATTTTTCCCGGAAACCGCCCGTTTGCGATCGAACTGCCGCAGCCGCCTGAACCCCGCCGCGGACGGAAATCCGCAAACGACAAAAAACGGGCAAAAAAGCATTGACAAAGCAAGGTCGATAGTTTATACTCAGTCTCGCGATGCGGGTGTAGCTCAGTGGCAGAGCGTCGGCTTCCCAA
>JAEEYN010000047.1 GCA_016288175.1 Bacillota bacterium
CGAGCCCTCGTTCGGCTGGGCATACGGATTTTTGTCCGGGCTCGGCGTTACGGACACGGAGTCGCTGCTTTCGCACCTCGCTTCCGAATACATGGCAGCCTGCCTCAACTATTATGAAAAGCGCGGCTACGAAGGCCGCGATACGACCCTTGCCGTAATGGACCTTTCGAAAACGGAAGAGCTCCATTCGGCCGTCAACGCCCTGTTTGCCGCCGCGGCAAAGGATGTTTCGGAAAATTACAACGAGCTTGCCGCCCGCCGCGTCGGAACGCGTGCTCTCGGCCGCGCGAGCACAGGTTCGGAGTATGACCTTGTGGACCTCAGGGACATGGCGAAGCAGCTCGAGGCGCAGTACCCCGCGGAGGCGGCGGCGCTTCTCGATTCGATCGACAGCATGGTCGTCACAAATACGACCAATGCCGAAGGGCTTTGCGGACTTTCGCTCTACTATCCTTTCTTCAATAAACCGTATTACCAGAGCAGCTGGGCGGAGACCTATGAGGAACTCGGAGTTTTCGCGGATTATCTGACCTATCTGAAGGGCTATGAGCAATCCTGGCTGAACGACGATATGCTTTCGGAATTCTCACAGAGCGTCGTTCCGACCCAGGTCACGAACGAGCAGTTCACCCTACAGCTCACTCCCGAGCAGGCCGAGCATTTCGCTTCGGCGCGTTACTATATCCTTCAGCAGGAGGGCGTGGAGGCCTATACAAAGATCTTCTCGAGCGATGAGGTCACGAACGAAGACGGCGTGCTCACCGCGCATTTCGACGGAAACATCATATACGGCATGTCCGATTACGGCACCGTTTTCATCCCCGTCACGATCCAGCATGACAGCGTCGGCGTGAAAACGCATTATTCGGCTCCTGTCATGCTGACTAACAGCGTTGAGTATCCTTTAGGATGTGATCCCGACGGCTATACGCACGAAGTTGCTCCGTATCGCTTCCATCTCGTGCTCGACCGCGCCGCGGGAACGGTCGATATCTCCGCTCTGCTGCCGGAGAATGCGGATACGGGCAGCGTCCTTGCGGGAGGCAAGACCGATGACGCGGATCTTTCGAAGTGGACAGAATACTGGTTCAACGATGAGCGCCACCGCACCCTGACAAGATATGAAAACGGCGTTATCAAGCCGGTCGACGATTGGTACGCAAGCTCCAGCTTAACCTCCGATTCGTTCCCGATCTCCAACGGAGTGGAGTTCATCTATGCACCGCTCGCATACGGCAATTACGTTCTGATCTTCGAGATCCAGGATACGCAGGGCAGCCGCTACTGCTCCGAGCCTCTGCCTGTTGAGCTCGGCAAGGAGCCGGATTTCCCGGAAGGGAAGATCCCGCTTCCCGAGCCGATGACCGTCCGCTGGCCGGAGAACACCGACGAGCTCACCATCTACGATAAGGACGGGATCCGCATCATCGCAGCGATCACGGACGATTTCTGGAACGACGGCAAAAAGATCGATCTGCGCATCGAGAACGGGACGGACCGAAATGTTTACTTTTTCGGAACCGATCTGACCTGCAACGGCAATATTTACTGCGATGACGGTTATACGGGACTCCTTTACGGCTTGCTGGATCATCGTTTGGACGCATGGGGAATGGATCCGGCCGTCGGCAGCATCAACTTCGGCAGCGCAGGCGAGACCGGCCAGCTTTCCGATCTGCGTTCGATATCATTCTATTTCACACTCCAGGATTGCGATACGCTTGAAGAACTTGTTCACGAGCAGCGCCTGACGATCGAGTTCGCCCGCCCGGGCATTTTCTCCCCGGCGGTCTCGGATATGGTCGCTTCAAAGTCCATTACGGCCCCGTTTGCCGGAGCATTTGCCGCTTCCCAGGTATTGTATGAGGACGGGGATCTGCGCGTCAGCCTGCAGTGCCTCGGAAAGAACACCGCAAGCGGGGTTTACGGTGACGATCTGAGGGGCACACTTTGCTTCGAAAACCTGTCGAACCATATGCTGCATCTGAATCTGGACGGCATAGTGCTGAACAACGTGTTCCTTTCCGCCGGTATGAATCAGGTCGACCTGCCCGCAGGATGCACGGGCTGGCGGAGCTTCTTCGTTAAAGAAGATGACCTCGAAATAGCCGGGATCACTTCGATCGCTTCGGTCAAACTCTGCATGCTTGCGGGCGAGGGGATGATGACCACCTGGATGGGTTACGGCGAAACGCTCTGGCTGCCGGTCGAACTTTCGCAGCATGCTTCTTCGCCTTCCGTATTCCCGGCGGGCGAGATCACGCTCTATTCCGAAAACGGCGTCAGGCTCGCGATCTGGTCCGCTTCCCAGGGTGATGCTTTCGATCCCGATTGGGGCAGCGGGCGCTGGTACCTGACGCTTGAAAACAACAGCGATCACGGCATCTCGCTGGAGATGACCGATATATATCTGGACAGCACACAGATCCCTGATGACAGCACGGCGCTGTACCTGATCGATTCCGATACCAAGCTCGCCCCCGGACAGTGCCGCGTGATCGAGGTATATCTCGACGGCGAAGTTCCGGATACCGCCCGCTTCCGCCTCAGAGTGTTGAACTTTACCTCTTCAGCAGAGCTCTGGCTTTCGGCCGAATCGATCGAGCTGCACTCGCGCTGAGTTTCCGCGCAAGCAAAACCGTTTGAAAACTACTGTGCGCAGTAAAATAATCAAAACAAAGGAGAACCAAAATGAAACGATCCCTATCACTTTTCCTCTGCCTGCTGCTTTTTGCGCTTCCGATCCTCGGATGCTCGGGCGGCTCAAATCAGGATTCATACTATGAAGATCCGGATGATGGCTGGAATGATGATCCCTATTACAGCGATCCGACAAAGGCGCCGCAGTCATACACCACTCCTGCGCCGATGCCGACGGGCAGCGATTTCAGCGGGCGCGACGACATCGCCTATGTGCTGATCTTCAACCCGAATATCTATAAGGAAACGCTGAACTGGAACGAAAAACTGACGACCGGAAGCATCGGCCAACTGATCGATGTCAGCATGGCCCGTGCTGATGAGCTTGAACCCTTCGAACCGGAATTCAAACCCTATCAGCAGACAAGCTCCGGCGAGCTGTTCGCGGGCTATACCGGCGAACTCGACCTCAACCGTGCCGGAGGGATCCAGCCGATCTACAGCCTCGGCGATACGCGCCAGTTCTATGCCGGCGACGAATACAGAAGTCTGCAAACTTTCGAATGCGTATATGCCGGTTCGCACTGCTACGTCTGGTCGACGGGCGGCTCGGTCAGCACCGCTCAGGCAAACAAGATCGGCAGTGAATTCGACAATAAGATCTATGATGCGGACGTCACGACTTTCGGCACTCCGCGCTATGAGGACGAAGGCGGAAAGATCCACCTGCTCTATTATCCGATGACGGACGGACTGCTCGGATTCTTCTGGCCCGTGGAGATCTTTGCTACAGGTGAATACCTTACGGAGCAGGAAGCCGAATACTACGGCGCCAATCAGGACCTCGCGATAATCAATCTGAATTCGGATTTGATCGGTTACCCGCAGTATGAAGAAATGATTTTCGCGACGACCGCGCATGAATTCCAGCATCTGATCAACGCCAGCGACCTGTTCTATACCGTCGATCCGCTCTCGATCGGTTACATCTCGACCTGGCTCAACGAATCCATGTCCGGCTATATCGAGGAGAAGCTGTATCCCGGCGTTAAGGATACGGAAGGCCATTACGAGGCATTCGCAAGCTCCTACCTCATCAAGCACGGCCAGTCGATGTTCAATTTCTCAACGGAATTCAACGATATCGGCGTCTACGGCTCCGTTTACCTCTTCTCGCAGTATCTGGAGAACCTCGCCGGCGGCGATGTTTTCCGCAATATCCATGACTACTGGCGCAACAGCTATTCAAGAACGCTGTGCGACGCGGAAGCGCTTCACAACTCCATTTCCTCCTCTGTCGCGGCGCAGATCGAAGCGGCATACTCCTATCCGGGCAACGTAAGGTTCGACAGCGCGGACGAGGAATGGATGAGCAAGCTGATCCTCGATTTCTATATGTCCCTGCTGAGCTTTGATGCGGGCGACCCGGCCGCTTATGCGAAGGTCCAGGCCCAAACCCTGCTGTATGACGAGATCAACCCCGCCGATATCGAAGGCGGCGGACGAGTGATCGCCGCAACGAAGGACGGCACTTTCGAGATCCCGGCCGACGCGGACTACGGCCTGCTGTACATCGGCCTCGACAGCAACTTCCAACCCGTTACCGGGATCGTTTATAAATAAGAACTATCTGCGAAATGTAGCCGAAAACCTGCGGTCGGAGCGCTCCGGCCGCAGGTTTTTTGATGGGATGGGGGCAAAACGCCGGCGGGTCCTTGCATCGGCGGCGGGAAAATGGTAGACTTATCGGGACGAAAAGGCATGACGGGGGCTTGTTGATGGAACGGGAAACAAACGGCGCGGAACAGGCGGGAACGGTCGGGCTCTGCGTTTTTTCCGGAACGGGGAATACGGCGAAATGCGCCGAAGCGCTGGAAAAGGCTTTGCGCGGGCGGGGGATACGGACCGCCCTTCACACCATCACGGACGGAACGGAAACGGCGGAGGAAAAGGAAATCGTGATCTGCTATCCGGTCTACGGCTTCAACATGCCCGCCGTTTTGAAAAAGTTTTGCCGCAGCCTCCCGGAAGGCGGCGGGGCGTGGTTTTTGAAAACTTCCGGCGAACCGCTCGCGCTGAACGGGAATTCATCCGCGGAGATGATCCGGATCCTTCGGAAAAAAGGTTGGCGGATCAAGGGCGAATTCCATTTCGTTATGCCGTATAACATGGTTTTCCGCCATACGGACGAGATGGCTTCGCTGATGTGGAAAACGGCAGAAAAGCGCATACCCGCCGCTGCGGACATGATCGCCGATGGGACGGAAAACGCGATCCGCCCGAAGCTTTCGGCGAAAATACTCTCCGCGCTCTGCAGGATCGAGCACCGCTTCTATCCGCTGAACGGTCGATTCTTCCGCGTCGACGGCAAAAAGTGCATCCGGTGCGGGAAATGCGCCGCGGCATGCCCGACGGGCAATATCTCCTTTTCCGACGCCGGAATCCGCTTCGGTAAAAACTGCATCGGCTGTGTGCGCTGCTCCTTCGGCTGTCCGACGGACGCGATACGCATCGGCCTTATCAACTTCATGCGCGTAAACGGTCCCTATGATTTCGCGCGCGATCCCTCGGCCGCGAAGATCGGCCGATACTGCAGAAAGGCCTATGAGCGCTATTTCGCGCGGGAACCTTCTCTCGGCAGCGAAAAGACGGCGGCGGAAAGGCAGGAGGTATATGGCGATGGAAATTGAAAAAATACTGAATCAAATGACGGTTGAAGAGAAGGCGGCGCTGGTTTCGGGCACGGACTTCATGTTTACGAACCCGATCCCGCGGCTCGGCATCCCGGGGCTTTCGATGTCGGACGGACCGCATGGGCTGCGGAAGCAGAAAAACGGCGGCGACAACGGCATGTCGGGCAGCGAAAGCGCAACTTCATTCCCGACGGCGGCGGCGCTCGCTTCGGGCTGGAACCGCGAAAACGCGCGGAGGATGGGCGAGGCGATAGCAGAGGAATGCCGCTTTTACGGCGTCCATACCCTGCTCGGGCCGGGCGTCAACATCAAGCGCAACCCGCTCTGCGGAAGGAATTTCGAGTATTTCTCCGAGGATCCGCTGCTTGCGGGCGAGATCGGCGCGGCGGAGGTCGAAGGCCTGCAGTCGAAGGGCGTCGGCGCCTGCATCAAGCATTTCGCGCTCAACAATTCCGAAAATTACCGCTTTATGGGCAATTCCGCCGCGAGCGAGAATACCGTCCGAAGGCTTTATCTTAAACCCTTCGAACATATCGTCCGCCATGCTCACCCGGCGGCGGTGATGTGCGCGTACAACCGCGTCAATGGCGTATTCTGCTCCGAAAACAGGTGGCTTCTGACCGATATCCTGCGGGACGAATGGGGCTTTGACGGCGTTGTGATGACCGACTGGGGCGCGGTTCATGACCGCGTCGCCGCGATCAAAGCCGGGCTCGATCTCGAGATGCCGGGCGATACGGCGATCTGCCGACGGCGGATCCTCGACGCCGTGCAGAACGGCACGCTTTCCGGGGAGGAGCTCGGCAAAGCCTGCCGGAATATCTTGCGCTGGATCGAAAAATACGTGCGTCCCGCCGACCCCGCGCCCGTCGATTGGGAGGGGCATGACGCGCTCGCGGCGGAGATCGCAGCGGACTGCGCCGTCCTGCTCAAAAACAACGGCGTTCTGCCGCTCTCCGGGAAGGAAAAGCTTTTCATCGCCGGTGAGCTTTTCGAAAACATGCGCTACCAGGGCGCGGGCAGCTCGATGATCAGCCCGAGCCGCGTCACGACTCCGGCGGACGCTTTCGCGGCGCACGGAGTGAAGCGCTTCGCCCTTGATGAAAGCGATACGGTCCTCATTTTCGCGGGCCTCACCGACGAATACGAATCCGAGGGCGGGGACCGGGAGAATATGCGCCTGCCCGACAGCCAGCTGAAACTGATCGGCGAGCTCGCCGCGAGCGGAAAAAAGACCGTCGTCGTGCTCTTCGGCGGCTCGCCCGTTGAACTCCCGTTCGCGGACAGGGTCGACGCGATCCTCAATATGTATCTGCCCGGCCAGAACGGCGGCACGGCCGTTTACGAGCTGCTTTTCGGCCTCAAAAACCCTTCAGGCAGGCTTGCGGAAACCTGGCCGCTCGAATATCGGGACGTTCCCTCGCACGAGACCTTCGGCAAGGGCGTCAACGAGGTCTATTCCGAGGGCGCGGAGGTCGGCTATCGCTATTTCGGCAGGCGCGGCATTCCCGTGCGCTTTCCCTTCGGCTTCGGACTCAGCTACACCACCTTCGAGCATTCCGATTGGGTAAAAAACGGGAATACTTATACCCAAACAGTGAAAAACACCGGTTCCCGCGCCGGCGGCGAGGTCGTGCAGCTCTGTCTTGACGGCGAGCTCAGGGGCTTCGAAAAGCTGTATCTTGCCCCGGGCGAGGAAAAAACAGCGGTCATTACGGTCGAGGACGAGCCCGAAAGGGCGTATTCGGATGAGTTGACGGTCCCGGAAGAGCCGCCGAAGCTGCCGATAACGCTCGAATCGCGCTTCACCGACCTCAGGCAGAGGTTTATCGGCCGGATCATTTTCCGCGCCGCGCTTTCCGTTCCGAAAAAGCAGGAGAGGAAAGCGAAAAAACTGCCGCCCGGAGCGGAAAGGGACAACGCCGTGAAAAGCGCTCTGTTCATGAAACGCGTTCTCGAAAGCAGTTCCCTGCGCTCGATGACGATGTGCGCCGGAAGGACCCTTCCGTACAATGTCGCGGAGGGCATCGCGGAGCTTTCGAACGGGCATATCTTCAAAGGCATCCGCCGCATGCTGAAAAAGATCAAGGTCCCGCCCCTGCCGAAGGAAAAGCGGGAGTAAAAGAAACAAAAAGCCCCTTTCGGCTTATCCTTATGCGGATACGCCGAAAGGGGCTTTTCTTTGTTCATCAGAACCCGAGATATTCAAAGAAAACGGGTATGCGCTTTTCCCACGCCGCTTCGTTATGCTCCGCGCCGGGAACGATGCGGGCGGCGACGTCAGCGCCGGAAAGGGCGAGCAGCTTCGCCGTGTTGAACATCGTGCGGTATGCTTCGGTATGCTTCCCGACCTCCGCGCTGCCGAGGTCCATATAGACCGTTGTGGGGGAAGCGAGAGCGCTCGATCGGATCAATTCGTTAAGCTTTTTCGGGCTCACCCAAAGGCTCGGGGAGAGCGCGGCCGCGCGGGAGAAGAAGGCATTGTATTCGACCGCCGCATAGAGGGTCATCAGCCCGCCCATGGAGCTTCCGGCGATCGCGGTGTGCTCCCTGTCCGGAAGGGTGCGATAATTCGCGTCGATCATCGGCTTCAGTTCGCCGGTGATCCAATCCATCGTGACCTTCCCGAGGCCTTCGATCCTTCCGACGCCCGTTCCGGTGAAATCAAAGGGGGAGTATTCGTTGAGCCGCCTTGTGCCCTCCGGGTTGCACTCGACAGCGACGAGGATCAGCGGCAGACCCGTCTTTTCGAGATACTGCTTCATGCCCCAGCTGCGGCCGTAGGTCGCGTGACTGTCATAGAAAACATTGTGGCCGTCGAACATATAGAGCACGGGATAGCGCTCTTCGCCGCTTTTATAACCGCGGGGAAGATAAACATACAGCCTCCTCGGCTTTTCCGTCGGGAGCGCCGGGATCCGTATCCTGCTGACTTTGATCATATGCTTTGGGTCCTTTCGGTTCGATGAACCTATTTTACCACGGACGGCCGCTTCAATCAACAAAGCTTTTCCGCGCCGCCGCGAAAGCTTGTTTTTACGAACGTAATATGGTATTCTTTGAAAAACGCGGAGCGGGGGAGAAAAGCATGACCGACATCGGAAAATACCTTGAAGAGCTGACGGCGGAATGCCGAAAAGCGTTTGCCGACCGCCTGCTGTACATCGGCCTGCAGGGGAGCTATCTGCGCGGCGAGGCTTCGGAAAGAAGCGATATCGATATCATGCTCATTCTCGACCGCCTTACACCGGAGGATATGGATGAATACAGGCTGATCCTGAAAAGGATCGGCCAAAGCGAAAAGTCCTGCGGTTTCATCTGCGGCAGGGACGAAATGCTGCGCTGGAATCCGCTCGAGATCTGCCAGCTCAGGCATACGACCGGGGATGTTTTCGGCAGGCTTGAAGAGTATCTCCCGGAGGCTTCGCGCGGGGATGAGCTCAACTATGTCAAGCTGAGCCTCGGTAATCTTTATCACGAGCTCTGCCACCGTTATATCCACGCGGATCGGGCAAGGAACGTTTCGCGATTCCGCGGCACATGCAAAAACCTCTTTTTCCTGATACAGAACCTGCACTTCCTTGAAAGCGGAGTCTTTGCGAAAACAAAGGGCGAGCTCAAAAAGCTCGTTTCCCCGGAGGATCGGGAAATGCTCGGCATGGCGGAGCTGCCGGATGATTACGATTTCGATACCGCTTTCTGTGCCGTGTTTGAATGGTGCCAAAGGGCATTCATCAGGATCGGAAAACTGAATTGAACCCGTCGTTCGGAAGGAAAAATATGGCTTCAAGCAAAGAATTTCTTGAATTTGTTCTGGATCAGCTCTCGCGCATCGAGGGCATTTCCGCCCGGGCGATGATGGGCGAATACGTGCTTTACTGCCGCGGGAAGGTCGTCGGAGGCATCTATGACGACCGTCTGCTGCTGAAACCGACGCCCGGCGCGCTGAAGCTGATGGCGGAGGAGGGGCGAAGCATCGAAGCGCAGCAGCCCTACAAAGGCGCGAAGGAGATGCTCGCGGCCGATGTGGACGACCGGGAGCTCACCTGCCGCGTTGTCGAAGCGATCGCCGCGGAGCTTCCCGAGCCGAAGCGGAAGAAGGCGAAAACCGAACCTCCGGAGAAGCCGGAAGCCGCCCGCATCCGCACAGTCGACGAGGAGATTAGGCTCATTCCGTACTACAGGAACGACGAAGCGTCCCTGCCCTGGTATCAGGACCCAGACGTCTGCCGCCAGGTCGACAACACCGACCGTGTCTACGATCTCGGGACCCTGCACAGGATGTACGATTTTTTGAGCACCCACGGTGAATGCTACTATATCGAATACCGCGGCGAGCTCGTCGGGGATGTTTCGCTGCGGGACAGCGCGAAGATCGCGATCGTGGTCTCGAAGGAATACCAGAACAGGCATATCGGCCGAAAATGCGCGGCGGAGATGCTGAAACTCGCGCGGGAGAAGGGTTTCGGCGCGGTGAAGGCGAACATCTATTCCTTCAACGAACAGAGCAAAAGGATGTTCCTTTCGCTCGGCTTCAGCCCGGCAGGCGGTGATTGGTATGAATACAAGCTCACGGACGGGGAGAGTGAAAAAACATGGTGATCATCATCACTGGCGCGACGCATACCGGAAAAACGCTTCTTGCGCAGCGCTTGCTTGAAAGATTCAAATATCCATATCTTTCGATCGACCATCTGAAAATGGGACTTATCCGAAGCGGCAACACCGACCTCACGCCGGAGGATGACGCGGAGCTTACGGAGTATCTCTGGCCGATCGTGCGCGAGATCATCAAGACCGCGGTCGAGAACCGGCAGAATCTTGCGGTCGAGGGCTGTTACATCCCCTTCGACTGGCGGAAGGATCTCGGCGAAAACTATCTTTCGGAGATACGCTTCATCTGCCTTGCGATGACGGAAGGCTACATCGAAGCGCACTTCGGCGCGGTCATCGCCCACAGCCGCGATATCGAAGCGCGGCTCTCGGAGAACAGCACCGCGCAAGGCCTGGCGGAGGACAACCGGAATTATATCGAGGGCTTCGGAAGCCGCGGCGAGGAGATTGCTTTGATCGACGGCGATTACGGGGCGGCGATCGACGCGCTCATTGAGAAAATCTCTTCCGAAATCGGCCGGAAAACGGACTGAGCCCGACAGGGAAACCAAATATATTTCGATGAATGTAGAAACAGATATTGACATCCCGCGCTGCTCATGCTATATTTATTTCGATAGCTGTCAAAATAAAATGAAAGCAGGGTAAAACCATGGAAAAATTCATCAGCGAACTCAGGGCGGAGAATGCCGCCCTGAATCAAAAGGCGGCGCAGCTTCGCGCCGAAAACAAGGGCGACGAGGCGGTCTTCAGCACGGTCAGGGCCAATGTTTACGATATCTGCGCAACGGTCTGCGGCGTGCAGATAAAGCGCGGCAATATCGCGGGCTTCGAAGGCATGCTCGCCCGCTTCGAAGGCGAGTGGGGCGCGGCGCTGGAAGCCGCGAAAAAGCAGAACGATCCAAAGAAGATCTGCGTTGAGGAAACGAAGCTCGAAGCGCTGGCGGATGTCCGCGCGCGCTTTGAGGCGGCGAGGGGCGAATGATGGACAGGGAAAAAGCGATACGCATTTTCAAATGCCTTTCGGACGCCTCAAGGCTCAACATCATTTCCGCGCTGAGAAGCGGGGAAGCCTACGGAGAACTGCTCGCGGAAAGGCTGGGCCTGAGCGCTTCGACGCTCTCGTTCCACATGAAAAAGCTTGAGGAGGCGGGGCTCGTGACCTCCCGCAAGGAGCAGTATTAT
This sequence comes from Bacillota bacterium, assembly GCA_016288175.1. Lineage (GTDB taxonomy): Bacteria > Bacillota > Clostridia > Christensenellales > CAG-138 > PeH17. Next base: position 11,133 of record JAEEYN010000047.1, read on the forward strand.
ACCGTTTACGCGCTCGATCCGGCGTTCACGGAGCTGCGCCTTTCGGAGCTCATCGGCGGCGAATGCCCGAAGGAGGATGACGAGGCTCAAAAGAGGGAAGCAGCCTATCGCAAGAAGGTGCTCGACGCGTTTTTCGAGGGCGAAACGCTGAAGCAGATCCCCGTGCAGCGCAAGAAAAAGCTTATCTGCTATGAAAAGATCGCCGAGCGGTTCGAGATCGGAAGGGTCTATGAGGAAGCCGCTCTCAGCGAGATCATCGCGGAGATCAACCCCGATTACTGCACGATCCGCCGCGACATGATCTCCGAAGGGATCCTGACGCGCGAAAACGGAAGATACACAAGGGTAAAATGAACCGGGAGATCCCGGAAGCGGAGGAAAAACGATGATTAAGCTTGAAAAAATCACGCCGGATAATTGGAGGAACAATCTTGCCGTGCGCGAGGATCAGCGCAATTTCGTTGCTGACAGCACATGCATCCTCGCAAGAGCGTACGCCTACCGCGAGCAGGGCAGCAAGGCGTTCATGATCTATAATGACGATACTCCCGTCGGTATGGCGCTTATTTATGAGGAGCCGGATTACGAAGAATACGAGTTCTCCCAGCTATTCATCGACGCCAGGTATCAGGGCAGGGGCTTCGGCCTCGAGGCCGCAAAGCAGATCGTCGATATGCTGCGCGAAGAAGGCAAATACGATAAAGTCTGCCTCTGTTATATCGACGGTAACGACGCCGCAAGGAACCTTTATGAAAAGCTCGGCTTCCGCCACGTCGAATTCGAGGATGAGGAAGAGGACGACGAATGCCCGGAAGAGATCATAATGCAGCTGAAGCTGCGGTAAACGCCGTGCCAGATCCCCCAAAATGAAAGAAAAACCGCCCGCGGGCGGTTTTTCTTTTGCTTGATTGAATTTTCGTTAATTACATGATGATATCCGTTCTTGCTAAACCCACGCTTGCCTTGGCATTTCCATCATCGCTTGGGCTTTTTATCAGGCCTTTCAAATACTATCAAGAGAACCGTCCCATCAACACATCATTTGACACCTTCTCATGGATACACTCTTGAAGATGACGGAATAGATTCTTTAAACGCTTTTATTTGCTCTTTGGTCAAACTTGTTGAGTTCAGGTAGACATTTTGGAATTTTATTTTTCCATGCAAAACAGTAATATCCCGGACTGGGTTTTTGTCCAACGACAGCATGACCAAATCGTTCATATTCTTCAGTGCTGAAATATCACTGATCCTGTTCTCTGCAAGCCCGAGCGAATAAATCCTTGTTAATCCGGAAAGCGCGGAAATATCGCTGATATTATTGCCGGTGAGCCATAGGACCTCCAACTTGTCGAGATTTTTCAGCGCACTGATATCACTAATATCATTATACTGCAAATCAAGCCATCTCAGATTTTTAAGTTTTGCAACGTCAGAAATGTCGCTCAACCCACACCTCTGCAAAGTTAAATCTTCAATTTCGAGTAGATCCGATGTATGGATATCCCCGTAAAGATTATGTGCTTTGCGAAGCGATTTTTCAAACAGAGGATCATTGAACTGGACTATGCTGTCTTCGCTTTTATCATCCCTTTGGTTTGGAGTCTGAAGCCAAACCGAGCCAAAGCATCCCGAAAAAGAAGCGGCGATGCAAATCAATACAATTATACTCAAAGCCTTTTTCATTATACACTCCTAAGGGAACCTCTGATAATAGGCTCCGTAGTAATATTTACGGTTCCATCTGTTTTTTACAAAAATCGGAGCGTGAACCGTTTTCGCCAGCGGTAAGCTCCGTGCGGTCCCTTCTTTGTTTTCATTATATCACACGCTGCTTTATTTGAAAAGCATTTGTTGATTTTGCTTGAATCTTTAGAGGTACCCTTATGTGATTGAATTCCCGCGCGAAATATGGTAAACTCAGGCGTGAAAGGAGCGATGGAGAGTCATGGGTTCATTATTCAAATCAACGCTGAACACAAGGTTCCTGCCGACCGGAGATCGGCGCTTTATCAGAAGCGATTTCCCCGCGCGGCTGACCGACGAAGAGGTCGCATGGCTTCGGGAGAACGGCGTCACGACGGTCGTGGATCTCCGAAGCCCGGAGGAATACACCGATATGCCGTGCAGGCTCGAAACGGAGGAAGGCTTCACCTATTATCATCTGCCCGTCACCGGCGGCGGCAATACGCCGAAAAACGGCGAGGAACTGCGAAAAATCTATATCGGAATGCTGGACGAGCGGATGGACGAGATCATAGACACGCTTTTTCACGCTCCTGACAAGGCCCTGTATTTCTGCGGCTCCGGCAAGGACCGCACCGGCGTCGTTTCGGCGGTTTTGCTCAAAAAACTCGGGTTTGACAGGCAAACGATCATCGACGACTATATGGAGACCAAGGAAAACCTTGCGGAATTCATCAACGCCTTCGTGGAAAGGTATCCGCAGGTGGATCCGGAGCTGCTGATCCCGAACGAAGAGAACATCAAAAAAGTGCTGGATGCGCTTGATAAAAAAGAACAAAAGAGGAAAACGGAGGAAACCGGAATGTTGACTGTTTATTCAAGCCCGCTCTGCCCGGACTGCCGGGAATGCAAGGCGAATTTCGACGCGAACGGCATCGAATACCGGCTTGTCGATATCAATGAAAATATGCCGAATCTGAAGGCATTTCTGAAGCTTCGGGACAGCAGTCCCGTCTTCGATCCCTGCCGTGAAGGCGGCTTCGTCGGAATACCCGCGATCGTCCGCGAGGACGGAAGCGTGACCCTCGATTGGGAGAGCGTTCTTTCCGAGCGCGGCCTTCCCGTCGTTTACCGGGAGGAGAGAGAAAAACAATTCTGCAGCATCGACGGCCAGGGCTGCTGAAAGATCAACGGGGGGAGAAAATGAAGATCCTTGTTTTTAACGGAAGCCCAAAGAGGGAAAAGAGCGACGTTATGCACATCACCCGCGCGTTCCTCGAGGGAATGAAGGAGGCGGGGGAGCAGGAGATCGAGCTCATCAACGCGGTCGATAAGCATATCGAATACTGCACGGGCTGCTTCGCCTGCATGCGCAACGGCGGGAACTGCATCCACGATGACGATATGCGTCCGATCCTCGAAAAAATGCTCGAAAGCGACCTGCTGCTTTTCAGCTTCCCGCTCTATTGCTACGGCATGCCCGCGCCGCTGAAGGCGATCATCGACCGCGTGCTGCCGCTTTCGTCGATGGCGATGACGAAGGTCGGCGACCGATATGAGCACGTCGGTCAGGCGGATTTCGAGCACCTTCGATATCTGATGATCTGCGGCTGCGGCTTCCCGAACAGCAAGCATAATTTCGAACCCGCAGTGGCGCAGTTCAAGCTCCTTTTCCCCGGAAATCATACGATCATCACCGTTCCGGAAAGCCCGATGTTCAGCGCAAAGGAAGCGGCGCCCGTCACCGCTCCGAGGCTCGCGCTTGTCCGCAAGGCTGGGAAGCAGTATGCCGAAACCGGGGAGATCGATGAAGAATTGCTTGCGGAGATCACCTCGCCCATGATCCCGGAGGAGACCTACGCCGCGATCGTCAACGGCGGAGTCTGAAGCGAAAACCATGCTCGAACTTATCAAACGCTGCCCGGATTTTCTCGAAGGCTACAGGGATTTTTGCCGGGAAATCTATGAGAAAAACGTGATCTGGTATCGGCCGATGCCCCCGGATTCGGTCGACGAAGGCTGGTTTTTCCGCACGAAACCGATCTATGACCGAAGGGAAACGGAGATGGTCGGCGGACGCTCCCGCTCGGTCCATTACTGGGCCGTCGACGGGGAAAGGTTCATCGGCGAATTCCAGCTGCGCCTTGACTTTACCGAAAATGTTTTAACGGATATCGGAAGCGTAGGCTATGCAGTTCGTCCTTCGGAATGGGGAAAGGGTTACGGAACGGAGATCCTGCGGCAGGGGTTCGAGATCGCCCGGGGCTTCGGGATGGAAGAGCTGCTATTCACCGTGAACGAAGAAAATGCGGCCTCCGCCCATGTCGTCGAAAAGCTCGGCGGCGTGCTTTTGGATACGATCGACGCCGAAAACGAAGCGGAGGGAAAACACAGGCTGAGAAGATACCGGGTCCGGCTGTAAAAAACCGAGCCCGCCGAAAACGGAAAACCGCACCCGAAACGGACAGCGCGCCGGAGCGGGTGCGATTGACTTTTATACCGCGTGAAGGTATAATAATTTGGAATAAATGCCGATAATGCACATATCTGCCGAACGGAGTCATGCTCCGAAAACGGCGTTTTGGGAGGAAGGCGAAATGCGAAAAGCTGCGCCGGAAGAAAAGGAAAACACAAGACTGAATATCCCGACAGAACTGCCGGCGGGGACGGTCATGACGCCGCCCGAAGGTCTCAGCTCGGCGGAAGCCGCAAAGCGCGAAGCGGAGGGGAAATCCAACCGCCAGACTGCGGATAAGGGCAAAAGCATCCCGCGGATCGTTGCGGACAACCTCTTTACGCTGTTCAATCTTCTGAATTTCGCGCTTGCCGCCTGCCTGGCGCTCGTCGGGTCATGGCGCAACATGCTCTTCCTCGGCGTTGTTTTTTCAAATACGCTCATCGGCACAGTACAGGAGCTCCGCGCCCGCGCGATGCTCAATAAACTGCGCCTGCTGGACGTCCGTCCCGTTCGCGTGGTCCGCGATGGCGGCGAGACGAAATGCCAGCCGGACAAGCTCGTTCTCGGAGATCTTGCGATCTTCACAAGCGGCGACCAGCTCCCCGCTGACGCCGTGATCGTGAACGGCTCCTGCGCGGCGGACGAATCGCTCCTGACGGGTGAAAGCGAGCCCATCCCCCGCAAAAAAGGCGATCTGCTGATGTCCGGAAGCTTCCTGACGGAGGGCAAAGTGACCGCCCAGCTCGTTGCCGTCGGCGACAACAGCTATGCCGCAAGGCTGACGCGCGAGGCGAAGAAGGTCTGCTCGCCGAAATCGGAGCTCATGACCGAGCTCAACAAGCTCGTTTCACTCGTTTCGAAGCTGCTCGTGCCGATCGGCGTGATCCTTTTCATCGAACAGTTTTTCCTGCTTAAAGCGCCGATAAAGGAAGCGGTCCCGATGGCCGTCGCGGCGATGATCGGCATGATCCCGGAGGGTCTGATCCTTCTGACCTCCGTCGCGCTGATGGCGGGCGTTATCAAGCTCGGCCGCCGCAAGACCCTCGTTCAGGAACTGTTCGGCATCGAAACGCTCGCAAGGGTGGACGTGCTCTGCACCGATAAGACGGGGACCCTGACGACGGGCGAAATGGCCTTTGAAAAATTCATACCGCTCGAAGCGGAAGAGGAGGAGCTCCGCAAAAAGACGGAGAACTTCCTTGCGGCGTTCGAGGCGGGTTCCGGAACTCTCCGCGCGCTTTCCGCGTTCATGAACCGCAGCGAGGACACGGCGACGGCGATACTTCCGTTCTCATCCGCGCGCAAAAAATCCGCGGCGTCCTTCGGAAACGGCAAAACGATCATCCTCGGCGCGCCGACTTTCGTGACCGATAAAGCGATCCCGGAGGCGGCGGAGGCGGCGGACGCGGGCTTCCGCGTGCTGCTCATGGCGGAGGCGGACGGGATACTGCGGGGCGAGGAGCTCCCTCCCGTAAAGCGCCTGCTCGGGCTCATCCTGCTTCGGGAAACGCTGCGGCCTTCCGCAAAGGACACCGTCGCATGGTTCGGCCGCGAAGGCGTTTCGGTGCGCATCATGAGCGGCGATGATCCGCGGACAGTCGCTTCCGCGGCGCGTGCGCTGGAGCTTGAGGGCTCCGATAAGCTCGTTGACTGCGCCGAACTCAATGATGAAGAGCTCGCCGCCGCCGCGAAGGACAAGGTGATCTTCGGCAGGCTGACGCCGGACCGCAAGCGCCTTCTTGTTGAAGCACTGAAGGCGGAAGGACACCATGTAGCGATGACGGGCGACGGCGTCAACGATATCCCGTCGCTGAAGGCATCGGACTGCTCCATCGCGATGGCGGGCGGCGCCGAGGCGACCGAGCATTCCGCGCAGCTCGTGCTGCTCAATAACGATTTCAACTCCCTTCCCGCCGTTGTTGCGGAGGGCCGCCGCGTGATCGGCAATATCACGAGGACAGCGTCGCTGTTTTTGCAGAAAACGCTTTACAGCTTCGGCCTGAGCGTGCTCAACATCCTGATCGCGCTGTTCCTGCCCCTTCGCTATCCGTTCGAGCCGATCCACCTGACGCTCGTGAGCTCGCTGACGGTCGGCGTTCCCTCGTTCTTCCTCGCTCTCGAGCCGAGCAGCGAGAGGGCGAAGGGGAATTTCCTGCTAAGGATAATCCTGAAGGCGGTCCCCGGCGCGCTCGGCGTTATCTGCTGCGCGCTCGCGGCGATGATCGCCAATTACTGCGGCATTCCCGACGAGATCGCTTCGACGATGGCCGTGATCTCCGCCGGCGTGATCGGCCTCGGCAACCTGATCCTGACTTGCCGGCCGTTCTCGAAGCTGCGCGTCGCCGTCTGCGGCCTGATGTGCGTCGCTTTCGCCGGCGCAGTGCTGCTTTTCCCGGATATCTTCGCGCTGCACATCGGCGCAATGGCGACCCGGCATTTCCTGATGCTCGCGATCATGACGGCGGTCGGCCTTGCCGTGCTGATCCTCGGAAGCTTTGCGGTGCGTCCGCTTCTTAAGAAAGCGGAGGATGGGACGCTGCCCAGGCTGGATCTTAAAAAACTGAAGCTCAACAACGCTTCCGAAATCATGAAAGGCAGGCACGGAAAATAATGGAATACCGAAAAACGGTCGTTTTGAAGGACGGCAGGGAGTGCCTGCTGCGGAACGCGGGTGAGGAGGACGCCAAAGCCGTTTACGACCTCTTTATGGATGTCCACGCTCAAACGGATTATCTTCTTACCTATCCGGAGGAGCACAGCTTCACCGTCGAATCCGAAGCGCTGTTCCTGAAGAAAAAGACGGAGAGCGAAAACGAGATCGAGATCGCCGCAGAGGTCGGCGGTCGGATCGTTGCCACGGCGGGGATCGACCGGATCAGCCCGAAGGAAAAAACGAAGCATCGC
>JAEEYN010000048.1 GCA_016288175.1 Bacillota bacterium
AAGGATATCGCTGCCAAAGCGATAATCCGCCGTGTCCGTCCTGTTCACGAAGATCATGACCGTTCCGTTTTCCTGCCGCGAACAGAGCAGGAGGCGCGGATCCACACCGTCGACGGTGCAGACGGGGCCGACGAAGCTTCCCGTGAGCTCGGTATAATCTTCGTTTTTCTTTTTCAGATCGGCAGTGCAGCGGCTTTCGCCCAAATAATCGCCAACGCAGTCCGCGTCGGGGCGCAGAACGTCATGCTCAATGTAGATCGCGCCGTTATGCTTAAAAAATGCGATCCAGCAGGCGTCGCCCTCCGCATTCTGAAGAGCTTCGCCTTCCGTACCCGTCGGTACCGCAGTCGGAACCGCGGCAGTTGTCTGAACGGCGGACCCGGCCGGCGGCACGGCGGCCTCTTTCGTCTGCTCCGGCTTGTTGCCAAAAATCAATCCGGCCGCAAGCACGGCAAGCGCGATGCAGGCGGCGGCAGGCAGCGCAAGCTTGAAAAGCGAAGTGCGTTTTTTCTCAGCGGCATCCTGCTCCAGCAGGTTTTCGTCGATCGAGCCGATAAGCTCGAACAGTTTTTCTCCGTTCATATCCGAAATCCCTCTTTTCTCAATAGCTTTTGAAGCTTTTTTCGCGTTCGGAGCAGCCGCATCGCGATTTTGCCTTCGGAAACGCTGTGCTTTTTCGCGATCTCCGGAACGGTCATCGCAAAGAAATACCGATCGAGGAAAATGCCTCTTTCCTCCCCGTGAAGGCCGGAGATGAAGCCGGTGAGCAATTCCCGAACGGAAAGCTCATCCGCGAACTCCTCTCCGCCCTGCGGCGAAGGGATGCATTCTTCGAGCTCGTCGAAGATCAGCGCCGTTTCGCCCGCGCCGCGTTTTTCGGCGGAGCGGTATTTCAGCCGGTCGATCGCAGCGTTTCGCGCAAGCTTCGTCAGATATGCGCCGAGGTTCTTTGTTTCGGTGCGCGGCAAAGCTTCCCATGCTTTCAAAAGCACGTCGTTGACGCATTCCTCGCTGTCATGCGCATCCCGAAGTATGCGGAAAGCAACGGAAAAGATGAGGCCCCGATATTTTTCCTCGGTCAGCTCAAGCGCTCGTTCGGAGCGTTCAGTATACAGCTGTAAAATGCCCTCGTCTTTCACAGCGGCTGCTTCCTTTCACCCTATATGACGAATTCTTGCGCATAAACATAACGCTTACCGCAAAAAAGCGGGCTTATCTCAGCCCGCCTTATCCCGGCGTTCAAGCTTATTTAACGAATGAAACAGCGGTGTTGATGAACGCCCTGTTCGCGCGGAAGCGGACGATCCCGTTTCTGCCGTCCGGGAGGGGATAGGCCTGGATCACGCGGGCGGGACCGAGGCCCTTCCCGGCGGCGTCGAGCGCACGGACCTTTTCATCCGTTTCGGGCAGGTCGGAAAGCGAACATTTGACGGTGACCTCGCATTCTTCGCCCTTCGAACCGTCGACGAGGCGCATATTCCCCCGTGGGCAGGCCTTCACGCAGGCGCCGCAGCCGATGCATTTTTCGCCGTCGACAACGGGCAGCCTGCCGGGCTTCGTCAGCGCGCCGAAACCGCACGCCGCGGCGCAGAGGCCGCATTCATCCTGCCCGGGGCAGGCGGTGACGGCGACTCTGCCGCGCAGAAGGCGGGAAGCCGAAGGCAGCGGATCGCTTACGGTTTTAAACTCATCGCTCATAGTTCAGAATTCATAGAACGCCGCTTCGAAGGGATAGAGCGGGATCAGCGCATAGCGTTCGCCCTTGCGGACCTTGGCGGTGCGGATCTCGATGTTTTCGCGTCCGTGGGTGGAGAAGGCGCAGTGCAGCGTGACGGCCGTTTTCGTGGCCTCGTCCATCGGGATGCGGTAGGCGTCGTGCGTGACGGGCGTGAAATTGAAAACGCAGACAAGGCGGCTGTGCCCGTCGCGGCGGACGAAGGCGATGACCGAATGATCCGCGTCGTCCACGGAGAGCCAGCGGTAGCCGTAGAAGCCGGTGTCCTCCCTGTGCAGGCAGGGGTGAGCGAGATAGAAATGGTTGAGCGCGCGGGTGAATTCATGCATCGCGCGGTGCTGCGGATAATCGAGCAGGAACCAGTCGAGCTGCTTATGGAAATCCCATTCGATGAACTGGCCGAACTCATTGCCCATGAAGTTGAGCTTTTTGCCGGGCTCCGCCATCTGGTAGGCAAGAAGAAGGCGGAGCTGCTCGAACTGCTGCTCATAGCTGCCGCCCATGCGCCCGATCAGCGAGCGTTTGCCGTGAACGACCTCGTCGTGAGAGAAGGGCAGGATGTATTTTTCCGAGTACGCGTAGGTCATCGGGAAAGTCAGCTTATCGTGGTGATACTTCCTGTAGATCGGATCCTTATCGAAATAATACAGCGTATCGTTCATAAAGCCCATGTTCCATTTGAAATCGAAGCCGAGACCGCCATAGGCGACGGGTTCGGTGATCTTCGGGAAGGCGGTGCTCTCCTCCGCGATAATGAGGCAGCCGGGGCATTCGCGGTGGACGGCGATATTGAGCTTCTTCAAAAAGTCGATCGCCTCGAGATTGTCGTGGTTGCCGTAGATGTTCGGCAGCCATTCGCTGCGGCAGAAATCATGGTAGAGCATGCAGCTCACGGCGTCGACGCGGAGACCGTCGGCATGGAATTCCTTGAGCCAGTAAACGGCGTTGGAAATGAGGAAGCTCCTGACTTCCGCCCTGCCGTAATCGAAAAGCAGCGTGCCCCACTGCGGCATCTCCGCGCGAAGGGGATTGGAGGGCTCATAGAGGGCGGTGCCGTCGAAGCGGCGCAGACCGGGCTCGTCCTTCACGAAATGCGCGGGGACCCAATCGAGAATGACGCCGATGCCGCGGCTGTGAGCGCGGTCGATGAACTGCATCAGCTGCTCCGGCGTGCCGTAGCGCGCGGTGACTGCGTAATAGCCGAGGCACTGGTAGCCCCAGCTGTCGTCGAGCGGGAATTCGGAAACGGGCAGCAGCTCGATATGCGTGTAGCCCATGTCGGCGCAGTAATCGACGAGCTCATAAGCGAGCGCGCCGAGGTCCTTGCCTTCGCGCCAGGAACCGGCATGGACTTCGTAGATATTGGTCGGCTTTGTGAAGGGATTCTCGCTGCGCTTGCGCGCTATATAATCGCCGTCGGTCCAGCTGAATTCGGGGATGCCCCAGATGACGCTCGCCGTGCCGGGCCGAAGCTCCGCGCGGAAGCCATAGGGGTCGGCCTTCATCACAACGGAATCGTCGGCGCCGACGACGCGGTATTTGTAGCGCTGGCCGCGCCAGACGTCGACGGCGAAGACGGACCATATGCCGGAAGGATCCTTCGTCATCTGATGGCGGGAGGGATCCCAGGCGTTGAAATCGCCGACGACGGAGATGGCCTTCGCGTTCGGCGCGTAAACGGAGAATCGCCAACCCTCGCTTTCGCCTTCGCGGGCGAGATGCGCGCCGAGAAGACGGTAGGAATAGGCGTTTTCACCGATGTTGAAAAGATATTCGGCGTTTTGATCCATAAAAATTACCTCCTTTGGCGGTGCTTCGGCGGTCATTTACCGACGCAGAAACGGGAGAAGATCGTATCGAGCAGCTCTTCGGAGAATTCACGGCCCGTGATCTCCGAAAGGGCGGCGAGCGCGGATAAAAGGTGTTCGGATATAAGGTCAGGCCCGGTGACGCCGAGCGCAGAGGAAAGCTCGGCCCGCGCATAGGCAAGGCGTTCGATATGCCTCGCGTTCGTAACGACGGGGCTTTCCTCGCGGGCGCCCATCAGATAGGCGATCCTGCGCCGGAGTTCATCGAGCCCTTCGCCGGTCCTGCAGCTCACGACC
>JAEEYN010000049.1 GCA_016288175.1 Bacillota bacterium
GACTGCGAAGGCGCAGGCGAGATGTTCCGCGTCACGACCCTCGATATGGATAACCCGCCGAAGGGCGAGGACGGCAAGGTCGATTATTCCAGGGATTTATTCGGAAAGCCCTGAAACCTGACCGTCAGCGGCCAGCTCCCCGGCGAAGCGTTCGCCCTTGCATTCCGTGATATCTATACATTCGGACCGACCTTCCGCGCGGAGAACAGCAACACCGCCCGCCATGCTGCGGAGTTCTGGCAGATCGAGCCCGAAATGGCGTTCTGCGACCTCAACGGCTATATGGACACCGCCGAGGCGATGATCAAATACATCATCAAGACCGTTCTCGAGCGCTGCCCGGATGAGATGGCGTTCTTCAACCAGTTCATGGACAACGGCCTCATCGAGCGCCTTGAGCACGTCCTCAACAGCGAATTCGTCCGCTGCAGCTATACCAAGGCCGTCGAGCTGCTGCTCGCCTCCGGCCAGGAATTCCAGTACCCCGTATTCTGGGGCTGCGATCTGCAGACCGAGCACGAGCGCTATATTTGCGAAAAGATCTACAATTCGCCCGTGTTCCTGACCGACTATCCCGCGGAGATCAAGAGCTTCTACATGCGCCTCAACGACGATGGCAAGACCGTCGCGGCGGCGGACCTGCTCGTTCCCGGCGTCGGCGAGATCATCGGGGGCAGCCAGCGCGAGGAGCGTTATGACGTGCTCCGCAAGAAGATCGAGGATCTCAAGATGGATATGAGCTACTATGAGTGGTATCTCGACCTTCGCAAGTACGGCGGCGTCAAGCACGCGGGCTTCGGCCTCGGCTTCGAGAGGATCCTCATGTACCTCACCGGTGTCGCGAACATCCGCGACGTCGTGCCGTTCCCGAGAACGACAGGCAGCATGGAATTCTGATCGTTCAAAAACAACTTACCACCGGGCGAAAGCCCGGTTTTTCTTTTTGGCATTTTTCCGCGCAATAGGACGTATTCTGATAAAAACGGAAGCGGGAGGGCGCTTTATGGCGAATACGACTTATCATCAGCTGCGGGAAAAAGAGATCATCAACATCTGTGACGGCGCTTGCCTCGGGCGGATTTCGGACCTCGAGCTCGACGACTGCACAGGACAGATCTGTTCGATCGTCGTTCCGGGACCGCCGAAGCTTTTCGGCCTGATCCGGAACTCGGAGGAGCTCGTGATCCCGTTCTGCAGCATCCAAAAGATCGGCGACGACGTGATCCTCGTCGATATCCGGGACCTGAAGCAGAGGGAGTGAACGCGGAAAAAAACGGAAAAAACGGAAAAATTCGGTATGGCAAGCGCTCCGGTTTTATGGTATAATCACTTTGATTGACAGCCCGGTTCCCATCCGGGCAGCCGGAGGTGCTCTATGAAATGCAGGTACTGTTCTTGTACTGAAAGCCGCGTTGTGGATTCAAGACCGACCGAAGACGGAACGGCGATCCGCCGCCGCAGGGAATGCGCGAACTGCGGACGCAGGTTCACGACCTATGAAAAGATCGAGGAGATCCCGATCCTCGTCGTCAAGCGCGACGGCTCGAGGGAGGCTTTCGACAGCAATAAGATCCTTGCCGGCGTGCGCAAGGCCTGCGAAAAGCGCCCGGTTTCGTCACTCGAGCAGAACAAGCTCGTTGACGATGTTTCGAGGGAGATCTCCAATACCCTCGAGCAGGAAGTCACATCGATCGATATCGGCGAGCTCGTGATGAAGCATCTCAGAGATCTTGACGAGGTCGCATACGTCCGCTTCGCCTCCGTTTACCGCTCGTTCAAGGATATCAATACCTTCATGCAGGAGCTAAAATCCCTTCTCGGCGACAGCGAAAAGAAAGCTGCCGAAGCCGAAAAACAGCACCGCCTAAAGCAGACCGAAGATGCAAAACTTTGATTCCGTCCGGGAAAAGATCCATTCGGGCAATTCGATAATCGAGAGCGGCGGTCTCCGCCTCGCCGTCGACGACAGGCTGAGCGAAATCTCCGCGATCCGCCACGGCTTTTCAACGCGCGTCGGCGGCGTAAGTCCCGTGCCTTTCGATTCGCTGAACATGAGCCTCACGCGGGATGACAACAAGGCGAATGTCTTCCGCAATTACAGGATCTTCTGCGATGCTTTCGGCCTCGATCACGGCTCGCTCGTTCTCGTCAACCATGAGCACGGCGCAAATGTCGTGCGCGTCGACAGGAGCTTCTGCGGCAGGGGACTTACCAGCGAACCGCTTCCTTTCTGCGACGGTATGGTGACGGACGATCCCGCCGTGACGCTCGTAACGCTCCATGCGGACTGCAGCTGCGTTTATCTTTACGACCCGGAGCACGGCGCGATCGGTCTTGCGCACGCTGGGTGGAAGGGCACTCTGAAGCGCGTCGCGCAGCGCCTTGCGGAAAAACTGACCGCGGAATACGGCAGCAATCCCCGAAGGATCATAGGCGCGATCGGTCCGCGTATCTGCTTCGACTGCTTTGAGGTCGGCGAGGAGATCGGCGAAGAATTCGCCCGCGAATTCGATTTCGACGGCATCGCGAAGCCCAGAAAATGCGGTAAAGCCTATGCGGATATCGAAGCTGCGCTCCTGATACAGCTGCTTGACGCGGGTCTGCTTCCCGGGAACCTTTCAACAATGGGGCTTTGCACCTTCGAACGCAGCGACCTGTTCTTTTCCTACAGAAGGGACCGCACCCAGACAGGCGCAATGATCGGCTTTTTGAAACTCAACAACTGAAACGGAAACAAAAAACAGCGTTTGAAATCCCTCTGATCCGTCCAAAATAGCAGCAGCTGTTCTCAACGGAACGGAGGGATTTATTATGCCGCTCGGAACGATGTCCGCGGTGATACTGATCATTGCCCTTTTATCGGGCCTGATGCCCGAAACGCAGGAAAAACTGAAAACGGGAAAATACCCGATCCTCGCCGCGCTGATCCTTGCGCCGGTGCTGCGCATGGCCGGGATCGAACTGAGCCGCGAAGTCGAGCTCAACGCCGGCTGCCTGTTCATCGCCGCCGTCGCGGGTTGGGCAGCTGCCCGTGCGAACGGCCGACGAACGCTCCTTGCGGCGGCGCTCGCTGCCGCTGCGGCGATCCCCGCTTTTGCGGCCGAAACTTATCTGAAGGGCGATGCCGCCGTCCTTGCGGCGTCGCTTGCCGCATTGCCGCTGCTGCCGCTCATCCGTTCGCTGCCGCATTCCGTCTTCGCGGCGGTCGTTATCCCGATCTTCGTTTCGCTCTTCCGCTGGCTGTTCGCGGCGCTTTCGGGCTATGGCGTACTGGAACTGACAGGCGCGGACTTCGACGCGCAGCTGACGGGCCTGCTTTTTTCCGTTTTCACGCTTGAACTGCGCCGCTGGAACCGTTCGTCGGCGGCTGCAGAAAGCACGCAGTAAAATTCAGCGCATTTCGCGCTTTTCGGCTTTCCTTCGCCGAACCTCCCCGCGTGATATTACAGGGAACTTGTACATATCATTTGAAAGCGGGAGGAAAGCGAGCCGGCTCTCCCGCAATGGGAGGGCTTTTTTCTTTGGAACAGCGCAGGGCCGAAACATCGGCGGGAATATCGGAATCGGCGGTGCCGGATGCGTGCATCGACGCTTTGAACAAGGTGATCCCGAAAAGGTTCGCCGCCGCGGTCGGCGAGGCTATGGCGGCGTCCGGCTGTATCGAGGAGCTCCGTTTCCGCGTGAACAGGCCGGTGCAGCTCATCACACGGCGCGGGGAGATCATGCTCCGCAACGGAGCTTTCACAGCGGGGGAGGCGAAACAGCTGCTTGAAGCGGTCTGCAGCCATTCCGTTTACGCAAAGGAGGCGGAACTCGTTCGCGGCTTCGTGAGCCTGCCGGGCGGCGTGCGCGTCGGGATCGCCGGCGAACCGCTTGCGGAAAACGGCAAGATCACGCGGCTGACGACGGTCTCCTGCTTCAATATCCGCATCCCGCGCGAACTCATCGGCTGCGCGGAGCCGCTGATCCCGCTCCTGACCGAAGAAACGGGCGAGGGCAGAATGCCGGTGACTTCGATCATCGCCGCGCCGCCGGGCGCCGGCAAAACAACATTCCTGCGCGACTGCGCGCGCTGCTTTTCTTCGGGGATCGGCGCTGCCCGCCCGCTGAAGGTCGCCGTCGCGGATGAAAGGAACGAACTCGCCGGAAGCGTCGGCGGGGTCCCGACGCTGAACATCGGCGAAAGGACGGATGTCATGGCCGGCGCGCCGAAAACGGTCATTATGCCGATGCTGCTCCGAAGCATGTCGCCCGAGGTGATCGTGACGGACGAGATCGGCGGGGAAGAGGATATGCGGGCCGTTTCGGAGGCCGCGACATACGGAGCGGCGGTTTTCGCGAGCATCCATGCCGGAAGCTCGGCGGAGCTTCGGAACAAAAAATGGCTTATTGAACCAATTGAAAACGGATTGAAAGTCCGCGTCCTGCTTCTTCGGAGAATCGGGGGAAAATTTGCATTAAGGGAGGCGGAAATGCTTGGCAGAAAAGGAAAAACGGAGCGTGCCGAATGACCAGGCTGATATGCGCCGTCGGCGTATTCCTGTTATGCGCGGCGTTCGGCGCGGTTCGCGCGGAGGGCCTGCGCGTTCGGCTCAGGGCTTCCGAAATGCTGCTTTCGGACCTGAACTTCATCGCGTCGAGCCTTCGCTATGAAAGACGGACAGCCGCGTCGATCGCCGAAAAACTTTCGAAAACGGGAAAGCTGACGGAATTCTGGGCAAAGCTCGCCCACGCGATGGACGGCGGAGCGAGCTTCGGCGCGGCATGGGAGCTTTGCGCAAAGGAACTTCCGCTCGACCCGGGTGTTGCCTCCGCCGCGCTTTCATTCGCGAAAAACTTCGGAAGCGGGGATGCCGAATCGGAACTCGCGCAGCTTGAACTGACGGTCTCGGGCATCGGCGACGCCGTGAAAACGAAGGCGCGCGAGTACCCGAACAAGCGGAAACTCACGGGCACGCTCTCGATCCTTTTCGGAGTTGCCGCCGCGCTTTTGATAATCTGAACTGCGGACCGCATATGGCTTGCCGGATGCGGAAAGGGAAAGGAAAAACGGATGGGGATAGACATCGTTTTCAGGATCGCGGGGATAGGCATCCTTGTGGCAGTCGCATGCCAGCTGCTCAAACAGACCGGGCGTGACGATATTGCGATGCTGACAGCTCTTGCGGGTCTTGTCGTCGTGCTGACGATGGTGATAGGGCTGATCGCTTCGCTTTTCAGCAATGTGAAGAGCGTTTTCAACCTATACTGAAGCGGCATGGACCTCTTTACGCTGATCGGACTTGCCGCCGCCGGCGCCGCTGCGAGCTTCACCGTCCGGTCCTTTGACAGCTCCGCCGGAAGGAATATTGCCGCAGCGACCTGCGCGCTGATCGCGCTTTCTGCGCTTGCCCATGCCTCCGGGATCGTCGACAGCATAAGGGAGATCGCCGCGATGGGAGGGATACCCGGCGAAACGGTGCTCAGCTGCATAAAGGCTGTCGGTATCGCCTACCTCGCGAAACTGACCTCGTCGCTCTGCACGGATCTCGGCGAAAGCTCGCTCGCGGCAAGCTGCGACCTTGTCGGAAGGCTGATGCTGCTCGCTCTTGCGCTGCCGCTCGTGCGAAGACTCGGAGAGATGCTTATCGCGCTTGCGGAAAAATACATCTGACAGAAACGGGATTTCGGAGAGTGGAACTTGAGGACCTGCTTCAAATGGCGAATGCTGAAAAGGCTCGCGCTCGCGGCTGTGCTCGCGCTGCTCCTGCTTGCCGTTTTATGCGGCGCAGCTGCCGAAACGGACGGGGAAGAGCCGGATGACAGCGACGTCAGGACGGAGCTCGAAAGGCTGAGCGGCGAGGCCGATCTTTCAGCGTGGCAGGATTATTTCGAGCGTCTGCGCAGCTCATCGCCGCAGGCGGCGGATTATACCACGGCAGGTGCGCTTGCCCGCAGGCTGGCGGAAGACCCCGGCGGGAGGATGCAGACATCCGCGGGTCTACTTTCGGGGATCTTCGGCGAAAGCTTCGGCAGCGCGCTCGGAAAGACCGCCGCCGTTTTCACAGCGGCGCTGCTGACGGGTCTGTGCGGGATCGTTTTCGAGGATTCGGGGATCAAAAAGCTCGTGCTGCTGCTTGTTTGCGGCGCGGCGATCCTTTCCGTCACCGCCGCGTTTTCGTCCCTTGCCGGCAGCGCTTCGGCGATGATCGGCGATATTGCCGGTTTTGCGGAAGCCGCCGCTCCCGCGCTCGGCGCGCTGCTTGCGTCGATGGGCTGTTCCGAAAGCGCGAAGCTGCTTGCGCCGGATCTCGCCTTCACGGCGGGCGGCGCCGCGTCGATCGTTCGGACTGCGGCGATGCCGATGCTGCTCGCTTCCGGCGTGCTGGTCGTTTTGAACGGCCTCACGGAAAGCCTGAAGCTCGAACGCTGGATCAAGCTGATCCACAAGATCGTGAAGTGGCTGCTCGGGCTCGTGAGCGTTATGTACACAGCATCCGCCGCCGCGGGAGGGCTGATCGCCGCAAGCGCGGACAGCGTTACGCTCCGCTCTGCGAAATACGCGGTGGATAAGCTGATCCCGGCCGCCGGAGGAATGGTCACCGGTGCGCTGGACGCCGTCCGCTCGGCGGCGCTGCTCCTCAAAAACGGCGCAGGCATGGCTGCACTGCTGATCCTTGCGGGAATACTGATCCGCCCGACGCTCGCGATCCTCGGCGGAATGCTCGCTTTTCGTCTCACAGCGGCGGCATCGGAGCCATTTGCCGATGAGCGGATCCCGAAAATGCTGGACGGCATCGCGGACACGCTCTCGCTGATGTTCGCCTGCGCGGCGGCGGTTGCGGCGATGTTCGCAGTCACCGTGATCATGATGCTTGTCGCCGGCGGGACGCTTGCGGGGGCATGATAAAAGAGGAAAGAGAAACATGCCTGATCTTACGGGAATACTGCGAAAGCTTCTTGTTCGCCTGATCGCGGCGGGGCTTGTTATGGCGGCTGCCGACGCGCTCCTTCCGTCGGATGAAAAAGGCGGCGCTGTCGGCGGCGCAAGAAGGCTCATCAGACTTGCACTGACAGCGGCGGTACTTTTCCGTATTCCGGATTGAGGCAGAAACCATGAAAGAAAAATCCGTACTTACAACTTTTACCGAAACGCTCGAGAAAAACCGCGTGCTTCGGGCGGTCCTGACAGGCGCGCTGATCCTCGCGGCGTTCATCCTTTTCCTGACTTCCGGCGTCTTCCGCTCCTGCGGGAAAACGGCGGAGGAGCCGACGCAGGAAACATCGGGAAACATCGGCGCGCAGACGGCGGAACTCGAAAAACGGCTCGAAGGAATGCTTTCCTCAATGGCGGGGGTGGGAAGGGTGAAGGTAATGCTGACCCTTGACAGCACGGAGGAGCAGATCCTTGCGACGAACAGCAGAAATCAGACGGCGCAGAGCGGTTCCTCGGAGGAAACGAGGCCGGCGACGGTCAATACCGGCGGCGGAGAGAACCCGATCGTGCTGACGGAAAAGCTGCCGAAAGTTCGCGGCGTGATCGTTTCGGCGGAAGGCGCGGGCAATTTTTCCGTTCGCATGAACATAATCACGGCGGTCAGTACCGTTCTCGGAATCGACCAAAGCCGGGTGGAGGTGTTTGTAATGGCAGGGTAGAAAACGGAATATGTTTTTATTGCGGAAACGCAGAACCGAAAACAAATAAACGAGGAGGAAGAAAAAATGAAACTGAAGGGATTCAGAATGACGAAAAAGGGGATCATTGCCCTTTCGCTGCTGCTCCTGCTGCTTGCGGGGGCGATCTATCTCAACATCAAGATGAACCGCGAGGAAGAGCTCGCGTCCGAGGATGCGAACGCCGTAAATAACGGCGAAACGAAGATCCCTGAAGAAAACGGCGAGGCGGCGCAGCAGACGGGCGCGAAAGCCTATGCGGGCTATTTCGAATCGTTCCGGGATGAAAGGAACCTTGTCCGCTCGCAGGAGATCGATTACCTGAGGATGATATTGAACGACGAAACGACGGATACGGAAACGCTTCAGAGCGCGCAGGCAAGGCTCATGGAGCTTGTTTCGAACATGGAACAGGAATTTTCGATCGAAAGCCGGATCCGCGCGAAGGGCTTCGCGGACGCCGCGGTGACATTCCGCAGCGGCTCGATTACCGTTGTTGTGGACGGCGAAAGCCTTTCGGATGAGGAAGTCGCGAGGATACTCGATATCGTTTTAAGCGAGACCGGCGCACCGGCGAGCGCAGTCCGTATCTCCCTCAGCAAAGGCGCTGCATAAAAAGCGCAAAGCGGGGCAGGCGGAAACGAAAAACGGCACTATATTGTCAAAATCGGAATGATTTCTTGAATATCTTCGCAAAAAGGGTGATTTATCTTCGCAAAATGTTTACATCTCGAAAGAAGTCTGGTATAATTAACCTGACTTAATATAAGGAGGTGTCCAACTATGGATAACGAAAATCAGGTCATGACCGATGTACAGGTAAACGAAAACGGTAAAGTTGTTTTTGCTCCCGATGTAGTTGCAACGATCGCGAATCTTGCAGCATCCGAAGTCGAAGGCGTAACCGGCCTCGGCGGCGGTTTTGCAGACAGCATCACCAGCATCCTCGGCGGCAAGAAGAGCCTCACCAAAGGTGTTCGCGTCGAAGTCGGCAACGAAGAAGCCGCTGTTGACATGAGCATCAACGTTAAGTACGGCTGCAGGATCCAGGAAGTCAGCGCAACCGTCCAGCAGGAAGTCAAAAAGGCTATCGAGTTGATGACCGGCCTTCGCGTCGTGGAAGTCAACGTCTTCGTTCAGTCGGTAACTTTCGAAACCGAAAAGAACGACAAGAAAAAGACCGAAGAGGTCCCGAGAGTCAAGTAATTCAACTGAATGCGGAGCCGGTGTGCCGTCCCTGGCATGACCGGCTCCGGATTATCGGAGAAAAGCTGCCGGGAGGCCAATGCGCGGCGGGAGGAGATACGAATCATGAAAAACGATAAACAGATCAAAACAGCGCTATTTTTCGCGCTTATCATTTTCGGAGCGGTCATCCTGCTGCTCACCGCGGCTTGCTGGGGGATCATAAAGCTTTCGGGCTTCATCAACTATCTTGAAAACGGCCCCGTCGTTCTCAGGATCCTGATCGGCATCGGCTTCCTGCTCCTGTTTGCGGGCGTTGTTTACCTGATCATCAAGACCGTGAGCTTCGGCAAAGCGACTTCAAAGGGCGAAATGAACCTTTTGACGCAGGGCACGGACGGCTCAACATACATCAGCAGCGATGCGATCTCGACGATGGTCCAGCGTCTGCTCCACCGCAACAGGCAGATCCGCTCGGCGTCGTGCAGCGTCACTCCCGTTTCGGACGGCATCACGATCGACATCAGGCTGACGGTTCTTGCGGGCGGCGATTATGCCCAGCTCTGCTCCGATATCCAGCGGGATATCAAGCAGGAAGTTGAGCAGGCGACCGGCATCCCTGTCAAGAACGTTTCCGTTTCGATCATTAAGACCGTTGTGCCGAACGGCGAACAGGCTCCGGTTGAAAAGAGGGTCAAATAATGAAGAACGAGGAAATAAAAGCGTTCTTTGCGCGGAATAAATGCAAGGTATTCATTACCTTGATCGGCCTTGCTGCCGCTGTGCTGATGCTTTCGATCGGCTTCTTCAGAACGCTTCTGATCCTTCTTTTGACGGGCGTTTGCTTCTTCTACGGCTCGCTCATCGACAAGCACGGATTCAAAGACGCGAACAAACTGATCGCCGATTTCTTCAGAAGCCTGTTCCACAGAAACTGATCCGGCTCCAAAGAAGCGCCGGCATACAATAAGCGATACTCCGTTCATTCCGGGCGGGGTGAAGGATTACTATGAGCAGAAAAATTGCCCGTGAGGTCGCGATGAAGCTGACCTACGAAAAACTCTTCGGCTGCGATGATACCTATCATCAGGTGCTCGAGCAGTCCGGGATCGAAGACGAGCCCTCCGAAGCGGATATCGCTTTCGCGCAGGACATCGTCGACGGTGTACAATCGAATATCGGCGCGATCGACGAGATCATCCAATCCGCCGCTGTGGATTGGACTGTTGACCGCATGCCGAAGGTCGATCTTTCGATCCTTCGCGTTGCCGTTTATGAGATCCGCTTTGCAAAGGAAGTTCCTCCCGCCGTCGCCGCGAACGAGGCGGTGGAGCTTGCGAAAATCTACTGCGACGAGCGTTCGCCGCGCTTCATCAACGGCGTGCTCGGGAAAGTGATCAGAACAGGCAGCTGATCGAATCACCACCGGCAAACCAATGGAACAAAAGCGAAAATTCATCGGGATCGATACAAGCTGCTATACTTCATCCGCAGCTTGTGTTTGCGTTAACGGAATCGTTTCGGATAAAAGGCAGCTCCTTCCGGTCGGGAGCGGGGAACGCGGCCTTCGCCAGAGCGATGCCGTCTTTTTGCATACAAGGAATCTTCAAACCATCGTCCCGGAACTGCTTTCTTCCGTCGATCCCGCCGAGATCGCCGCTGTCGGCGTCAGCGTCTGCCCGAGCGGTCGGGACGGCAGTTATATGCCCGTTTTCCTTGTCGGGAAGCTCGTCGCCTCCTCCGTTGCCGCGGCGCTCCGCTGCCCGGTCTATGGCTTCACACATCAGCAGGGGCATATCCGCGCTGCGCTTTTCGGCAACGAAGATCTGATCGGCAAAGAGTTTTTCGCTTTCCATCTCAGCGGCGGAACGAGCGACCTTATTCGCGTTGACGGGGAATTGAATATCGAAAGGATCGGCGGTTCGACGGATATAAACGCCGGTCAGCTCGTGGACAGGCTCGGAGTCAAGCTCGGCCTCGGTTTCCCCGCGGGCAAAGCGATGGAAGAACTCGCGTCGAAAGCGGACGGACGCGGCGTGATGCTGCCTTCGAGCGTGAAAGGGCTTGATTTTTCCTTCTCCGGCGCAGAAACGAAGGCCGCGAAAGCGATCGTAGGGGGAGCGGACCCTGCGAAGACCGCGTATTCCGTTTATGACCTTGTCGCGAGAACGCTCGCGAAAACCATGATCAACGCAATGAACGGAGCAGAACGCCCGGACGGCGGGGATTTCCTCCTTGCCGGCGGCGTGGCGTCGAGCGCTCTGCTGCGTTCAATGCTCCGGGAGCGGATGAAGGGGAGCGGTGCAAGGCTCCGTTTTGCCGAGCCCGCGCTTTCGAGCGACAACGCCGTCGGCGCTGCGCTCCTCGCGATGGACGCATTTAATAATCAGAACCCGAACGAAGACTGAACGGAAAATGTTTGCGCCGCCGATGCGGCGGAAAGGATAGAAAATGGCAAAGCTTATTGACGGAAAAGCGATCGCGGCGGAAATGCGCGAAGAGTGCATCGCCCGCGTAATGAAACTGAAGGATGCCGGCGTCGAACCCCGGCTGGACGTCGTCATCGTCGGCGATGATCCCGCTTCTCACCAGTATGTGAACAGCAGGCTGAAGGACTGCGCGGAGATCGGCCTTGCGAGCTTCACCCATACCCTCCCCGCGGAGGCGGAGCAGGCGGAGCTCATCGCCCTTCTCGAAAAGCTGAATGCCGACAGCTCGGTGCACGGGATCCTTCTTCAAATGCCGCTTCCGAAGCATATGGATCAGGAGGAAGTGCTCGCGCATCTTTCGCCGAAAAAGGATGTTGACGGCCTGACCGTCGCGAATGCCGGCGCGCTCTATACCGGCAGGGAGGGCTTTGCGCCCTGCACGCCGAGCTCCGTTATGAAGCTCATCAAGAGCACCGGCGTGCCTATAAAGGGTAAAAACGCCGTTGTCGTCGGCCGCAGCATCGTTGTCGGCAAACCTGCCGCAATGCTTCTTCTTGCGGAGCACGCGACGGTCACGATCTGCCATTCCCGCACGGCTGACCTTGCGGAGCATACTCGCAATGCGGATATCCTCGTTGCAGCCGTCGGCGTGCCCGGCCTCATCAAGGGCGATATGGTCAAGCCCGGCGCCGTGGTTGTGGACGCCGGCATCAACCGCGTTGACGGAAAGACCGTCGGCGACGTTGAATTCGATTCCGCCGAAAAGACCGCGGGCTGGATCTCGCCCGTTCCCGGCGGCGTCGGTCCCGTAACAAGAAAGATCCTGCTTGAAAATACCCTCAAAGCCGCGGAGAAACTGAATGGCCTCGACTGATGCGGCGCTTACCGTCGCTCAACTCAATAACTATGCCAAGAGCCTGCTTGAAAACGATGTGCGCCTGCGCTCCGTGCGCGTGCGCGGTGAACTCACGGGCTTCAAAAGGCACAGTTCCGGCCACCTGTATTTTTCGCTTAAGGACGAAAGTGCGCTCATCCGCTGCGTGATGTTCCGCTCGAGCGCCGTATCGCTGCGCTTCAGCCCGTCGGACGGCATGAAGGTCGTTCTGACAGGCAGCGTAACGATCTACGCAAAGGACGGGCAGTATCAGTTCTATGCTTCAACAATGCGGCAGGAGGGCGAGGGAGACCTTTACCAGCAGTTTCTGGAATTGCAGAAAAAGCTCGAGGCGGAAGGCCTTTTCGCCAGGAAACGTCCGATCCCGTTCCTGCCCGCCTGTGTCGGTGTTGTAACGAGCGAGACAGGCGCGGCGCTTCACGATATCGTCACCGTTATAAGAAGGCGGTTCCCGACGATGCATATCATCCTCGCACCCGCGCAGGTCCAGGGCGAGACGGCGCCGGCAACGATCATCGACGCGATACGCCTGCTGAACGAATCGAAACGCCCCGATGTGCTGATCGTTGGGCGCGGCGGCGGAAGCTATGAGGACCTTTCCTGCTTCAACGACGAAGGCGTTGCGAGGGCGATCTACGCAAGCGATATCCCCGTCATCAGCGCCGTCGGCCACGAAGTCGATTTCACGATTGCGGATTTCGCCGCCGACCTCCGCGCGCCGACGCCGTCCGCTGCGGCGGAGCTTGCGGTGCCCGTGCTCGAGGATCTTGTTTACAGCATCGAATCGAAGCGCGAACGCCTTGACGATACCGTCAGAAACGCTGTGGATTCCGCAAGAAAACAGATCGCGCTTCTTTCGGGCAGCGCGGCGCTTGCGAAACCCGGCATGCTGATCGGGCAGAAACGCACGCAGCTCGAGCAAAAAACAGCCGCGCTCAAAAACTCGGTAGACGCTGCGATGGCGGCGAATTACGCAAGAATCGAAACTCTTTCGGAACGCCTTGCCGCGCTCGACCCGCTCGCAGTGCTGCGCCGTGGCTACGCAATCGTAACCGATGAAGAAAAACGTCCCGTCATGAGCGCGGAAGGTGTGCTCGCGGGACAGAGGCTGAATATCACGCTCGCGGACGGCAATATCGCCGCCAAAGCCGAGCAAATCGAAATAAAAAAGAAAACGGAACCGGAAAACGCGGAGGAACGAATATGACAGAGACCGGAAAAAATCCGATACCGACCGGAGAAAACGGCAAGCCGCTGAGCTTCGAGCAGGCGGCCGCGCAGCTTGACGGGATCGTTGAAAAGCTGAATTCCGGCAGCGCGATGCTCGATGAAATGATCGCGCTGTATGAAAGAGGCGTCGCGCTTTCCGATTACTGCTCCGCTCTTTTGAAGGAATACGACGGACGGATCGAGAAGGCCGTGCGCCGCGCCGCGAAGAGCGAAAACGAATGAACGCCATGGACATCAAATCTATCAACGCCGCATATCTCGGGAAAGTGAACGCCGCTCTTGAAAGGGCGACGGCGCTTGAAAATACGCCGGAACTCCTTCGAAACGCGATGCGCTACAGCCTTGAAGCGGGAGGGAAGCGGATACGTCCCTGCCTCGTTCTCGGAGTATGCGATATGCTTTCGGGAAATGAGAACGGAAGCGAAGGCCAAACCCGCGAGATGGCGCTCTGCCTCGCATGCGGCCTCGAAATGATCCATACCTATTCGCTGATCCATGACGACCTGCCCTCCGTTGATAATGACGATATGCGCCGCGGGCGGCCGTCGAACCACAAAGTTTTCGGCGAAGGTCAGGCTGTTTTCGCGGGTGACGCGCTGCTCACATACGCTTTTGAATGGATGCTCGAAAACGGCCTCCGTTTCGAAAACAAAAACTATTACCGCGCGATGCTCGAGATCGCAAAGCGCGCGGGCGCTTCGGGCATGGTCGCCGGGCAGTCCCTCGATCTGATCGCCGAAGCCGAAAAAACGATGGATGAAGCGATGCTGTACCGCATCCACCGAAGGAAGACGGCTGACATGCTCACCGCAGCGATCCTCGCCGGTGCATACTGCGCGAACGCGGGGGAGACGCAGCTCAACGTGCTTGAACGCTATGCCGATAAGCTCGGCCTGCTGTTCCAGCTCACCGACGACATACTCGACGCGGAGGGCGACGCCGCGCTGATGGGCAAGACCCTCGGCAAGGACGCCGAGAACAATAAACTGACCTTCGTGAGCCTTTACGGCCTCGAAACGGCGAAGGAGATGGCGAAACAGATCGCCGTTGAAGCGCACGCGCTCCTTTGCGGAAATTTCGCCGACGGCGCCGAGTATCTTCACGGCATGATCGATTACATCAAGGACAGAAAAAACTGACATGGTCTCATACGATGAGCTGAAGCTCCTGAAAAGAATAAATTCACCGGAGGATCTCAAGGCTCTCTCGATGGAGGAACTCTACGAGCTTGCGGACGAGATGCGGCGGTATATGGTCTCCGTTGTTTCGAAGAACGGCGGGCATCTTTCCTCCAACCTCGGCATCGTCGAGCTTACGATCGCGCTCCATCTTTGCTTCGATTTCCGCTCCGACAGACTCGTTTTCGACGTAGGGCATCAGTGTTATCCTCATAAACTGCTTACCGGCCGCGCAAAGGAATTTCAGACGCTGCGGAAAAAGGACGGCATTTCGGGCTTCCCGAAAACGACGGAGAGCGAATACGACGCTTTCAACGTCGGCCATTCGAGCACTGCCGCTTCCGCCGCGCTCGGAATCCTGCGGGCAATGCGGCTCGAAGGCAATACTAAGGACCGCGTTGTCGCCGTCGTCGGCGACGGCGCGCTGACAGGCGGCCTTGCCTACGAAGCGCTCGATGACGCGGGCGAGAAGGAACTGCCGTTCATTGTGATACTGAACGACAACAAGATGAGCATCTCCGGCAATGTCGGCGGCATGAGCTCCCATCTTTCCAAACTGAGAACGAGCAAAGGCTATAAAAAATTCAAACGCCGCTTCTCCGGGCACCTCAAAAAGATACCGCTGGTCGGAAAAGGAATGAGCCGCGGCATCGAAAAATTCAAAAACAGGGTCAAGTATTTCGTTCTTCCGAACGTGCTTTTCGAGGAGCTCGGCTACACATACGCAGGTCCTTTCGACGGGCATGATATCGGGGAACTTGTGAAGATCCTCGAGCATGCGAAAAAATATGTGACGGACAAGCCTATGCTTATCCACGTCATGACGAAAAAGGGCAAGGGCTACGCTCCCGCGGAGAAGGACCCGGAGCGCTTCCACGGCATCGGAAAATTCGACGAGGCGACGGGCGAAAGCGAATCCGGCCTCAACAATTCGAAGATATTCGCGGATGAACTCTGCCGCCTTGCGGAAGAGGATGAAAAGATCGTTGCGATAACTGCCGCAATGCCGACCGGCACAGGCCTCTCGGCTTTTGCGAAGCGTTTCCCGGATCGTTTCTTCGATGTCGGCATCGCCGAACAGCATGCCGTAACGATGGCGGCAGGCATGGCCGAAGCGGGTTTGAAACCGGTTTTCGCGGTGTATTCGACCTTCTTGCAGCGAAGTTATGACCAGCTTCTGCACGATGTCTGCCTGCAGAAACTGCCTGTTGTTTTCGGCGTTGACCGCGCCGGACTTGTCGGAGCGGACGGCGAGACCCACCAGGGTGTTTACGATATCGCGTATTTTTCGA
>JAEEYN010000050.1 GCA_016288175.1 Bacillota bacterium
GATGACTTCAAGCGTTGATGAAAGCTTCTTCTCGTATGAAGTCGCAATCACGCAAAGCGGCGTTTCATCGCTCTCGAGCTCGAGGGAATAAAGCCGTCTTGCCTGCATCGCGCTTGCCGGAACGGCATTCGACGCGAAAACAAGGAGGGTATAGAGGAAACGGATTCGGTCGTTCCGGTAATTCCTGTGGGAAGCCGGAAGCACGTCGAACACCATGAAGCGCATTTTGTCGAACAGCATATTGCGGTCGACAAACTCGGAATAATCATTGCCGGAATGGATATTCCAGTACGGTTCGGGGTTAAAGAAGCCGTTCTCCGTTATGCGCTCCGAAATGCAGTAGATCTCCGCGGGGAGGGCGATGTTGATCGACCTGCCGAGGGTGAATTCCCTGCGGATGGTCTCCTTCAGCCTAAGCTCGCGGCGGTACTGGTCGCGCTCCATGGCCTCAAGATGCGAGCTCGGCTTTTTCTCGTCCTCGCCGAGAGCATTCATTGCCCAATCGGTCGCGTCCTTCTTTTCATGCACGTCTTCGAGAACGAAGTCGGCCGGGCGGAAACAGAGCCACGTGGCCAGCTGCGTCAAAGGAAGGTTGAGAGCGCTTCTGAAAACGGATTCTTTTGCAGCGGACAGTTCGCTGAAATACCTTTGCCAGTCTTTCTGCCAGGCCCCCCATTCGCCTTCGGGCTGCGATGACGGCCTCGCGAGGGCGGTGATGGCGCTGTGATCGACTTCATCATAAGGGTTCTGCTCCTTTTTGAGTTCGTCACTGCAGCTGTGGACTATCACAGCGCGCCACTCCCTGTTGCGGCCGACGGCATCGAGAAGGGAGGGAACAGACTCGCGAAGAGTCTGCCCTCCGGGGTTCCATGCGCAGAAAACAAGATCCGGATTCGCGAAAAACGGTTCGAAGAACAGACGGTTATCCTTTTGTATGGCGTCAATATGATGTTGTTCAGCTATTAACACCGTAAGCATAGCTTATTCTCCGTTCCTATACTCATTCCTTGGCGTTGAATTCCTTGGCAATTTTGTCGAGAAGAGCTTCGTAGTCTTCGGGCTCGGGAGCGGACATGATGACGTCCCTGATCTTGCGCTGAATGATATCGATGACGGGATTCTCATTCGCGGCGGGAGCATGCATGTTCTCCTCGAAATACTTGTAGTTTTTCTTGAGCAGATTCAGCTCGTCGGTCAGCCTTGTGCAGAGCACGAACTTGACGTCCTCTTCCTTCTCCCACTTCGTGAATTCCTCGCGGAATACGTCGATGACGGAATCGACCATCGTCGTCATTTCCGAAATGAAGCGTGCGGAGTTGGGCAGCGAGCAATAGTACATGAGCGGGATGCAGAACAGGCTCGTCGGGTTCTCGACATAGAGATTGTCGTCGTCTTCGGGAACGGTCTTGTTCACGTAGTCGATCGTGTTGCCCTCGCGGATCCTGTTCAGCTTGTTCTTCTGGATCTCCTCCTTGAGCTCATCAAGGCTCCTCTGCGTGCCGTCGTAATGGCTTTCGGCGTCGGGATCCTCGCAGCCGGGCATGATGCGGAGAAGGTTGAAGTTCGCCATATCGCGGAAGAACTCGGTGTCCTCGTAGTTGCAGTTCTTCGCTTCGCTCATCGCCCTCTTGCGCGCCTTGATCATGCCGATATCTTCGACGACCTTGGAATTGACATAGAGAGCGTCGAGGATCTCATAGAACTCGTCGCACATGGTGCCGTTCGGAACAACGAGCTCGACGTCGCGGTTATCGGAATTCCTGTAGAGGAAGACCTTCTTGCCGTTCGCGACTGCGGAGAGGGACCTCTGCTGGATCGCGTTGTGGACAAGACCGTAGATGAAGGCCTTGTGGATCTTTTTGATGACCTGCTGCTGATAGTTGAAATCAAGCTCGGGCATGCTCTTGATCGAATCCCAGCGCTTGTCGATATGTGTGGAGATCGCCGCGTTCTTCGTGGAATCGGGGCCGATCAGCTTCGCATATTCGGAATACGCCCTGTGGTAGGTACCGGAATCCTTGCGGCCGGTCTCGGTCTCGAAGGGAGCAGCGAACTTCTTGATCTTGTCGGGGGTGAGGTTATACAGCGCGTTGTAGAAGTGGATCTCGTACTTGGAAACGGTATCCACGGGCTCGCCGTTGGGCATGAGGTCCTTGACCCGGTAAGTCCTGTTGTCGAGCAGGGACTTGTTGTAGGCGCAGACCTTGATCTCGCGGGGTTCTTCGTTCGTTGCGCGCTGAATGGACGGCGCGGCAATCCTTGCGCCCATCGCGATGACTTCGAGGATATGGCGCTGCGCGTCCGCGGGGGTGATCTTCTCGAAGATCTGGACGTCGCCGTTGTTCTGGCTGCGCAGGCGCAGACGCTCCTTGAGCCTCTGCTCGAGCTCGATCGCGCCGATGATATCCTTGTCGATGTCGTCGCACTTTTCGCGGACGCTGGTCTTGAAGTAGCCGAGGAGGATGTCGTCGAAAATGTTCACGCGGCGATCCTGCTCGATGTATCCGCCGCTGTTGTCGAGCTCCATCTTGAAGATTGCGTTCTGCTTGACGGAATCGAAGATATCGCCGTTGACTTCGGAATTGAGCATCGTGGTCTCCTTCTGGGCCTTCTGCAGGGAGAGCTTGCTCAGCTCATCGAGCAGATTGTCGGTGGCGCAGATATTGACGAACGAGTCGCCCTTCTTGTACTTGAGCTCGTCGGCGAGGTCGACCTTGTTGCGGTTGAGGGACTTGACCTTGTAAACGAAGGTGCTGAAGAATTCCTCATACTCCCTGATGAAGGCCTTGATGTAATCGTAACCCTTGACATAGACCGCGTGCTTCGCGAGTTTTTTTCGCAGGTCGTCGATCGCCATGAAGTAGCCGGGGATCTCCTGGTTCGCTTCGTCATAGAGCTTCTTGTAGCCCTTCAGCTTGTCCATCAGGCTGGGCTCTTTTTCGAGCATCGCAAGGTTCTCGACGCCGGTGATCTTTTCCTTGGTGAACTTGAACTCGTATTCCTTTTCCTTCAGGCTCTCGAGATATTCGGCGGCCTGGTTGGCTTCGGTGGATTTGACTTCCTTGAGGAACTCTTCCTCGAGCATATAGAGCGCGTACCTGACTGCGCAGGGATGGAAGACTTCGCCCTGGGGATTCTTGATCAGCTGTTCGATGCTGTAGGCGTCCTTGATGACGGTGGTCTTCTGCTCGTTGGTGAACACGGCCTCTGCCCAGCGGCCGACGATGCCGGCGATGATGGGGTTGCCGTCCTTGCTCTTCGCTTCAACGATCTCGCGGTAGTTGGCAAGCGCCTCGACCGCGTCGGCGATCTTCTCTTCGCCGGTGCCGAAGGAGTTGTAGGTTTCCCAGCCCTTCGCCGCGTCGTGGATGCCGTTGAAACGCTTGTCGTTGAGAACTACGCGGTAAGCCTGCTCTTCGAGGCTCTGCTTATAGCGCTTGACCCTCTTGTCGAGCGAATCGAGCTCGAAGGTGTTGATGAGGTCGGTGGAGAAGGGATCCTTCGCGTTGCGGAGAGTGTCGTTGTAGACCTTTCCGTCGCTGTCCCAGGTCGACATCGGAACGCCGCGCTTTTTCTGCTCCGCCTTGTAGGCGCGAACGGCGTTGTCGTATTTCGTCCACTTCGTCGCGTCGCCTTCGCCGCCGATGCTGTCGATGGCGAGATCGTATGCGACGTAGTCGGCGATCTTTTCATAGGGATAACGGATGACGCCGGCGCCGATGCCGCCGAAACGGTTGCGGCCGTAGTTGCCGGGCTTCGTCATTTCCTTAATGATATTGTCTTCAACCGAGAATGCTTTCTTCTGCATCGGGCCGACGTTCTGCTCATAGAGCGCCTGAGCCGCCTGCTCAATGTACTGGTTGATGCTGATCATGGTGCTGTCTTCGGCGTCCTGACCGTCCATAAGGAAGCAGAAATCCATCGGCAGCAGCGAGAGCGATTTCTGCCTGTCGGAACCGGCGACGGAAACGTCGACGCGCAGGCCGCTGAACTGCTTGAGGTCCTCATCGAGATCGATGAAGCCGGAGCCCTTCATCATGAATGCGTTGAGCTCCTTGACGGTCGCGTAGGCGTTCCTTGCCTGGCTGTCGCGCTCGGTCTGGGAGTCGATAACGCTGTCGAGCGTCTCGGGGAGGAGGATGAGGGAACGGACGATGAGGCTGGTGTTCGGATACTTCTCCTTAACATAGTCGCGGATGAACATGGAGAGGGGAAGGATGATACCGGAACCGGTACCGCCGGAAGCGGTGGATGCGATAACAACGCGCATTGCCTGCTTCATTTCGCGGCCGGTCTTGCGGAAAAGATCGTCGATCGCGTCGTACAGCGGACGGATCTTGCCCGTTTTGATCGTCGAGTTCAGCGCGAGCCTGGAGATCGCGCGGACCTGACCGGCGCCTTCGGAGACCGTCTTGTCGTACATGACGGCGTTCTTCGGAAACCATTTTTTGCGTGCATCGTCATCGTAGTCAAGGTAACTGCCGACGGTCTGGGTGTTGGAAGTCTGGACCCAGTAGATCTTGGACTTGCCGTTCGCAACACTCGTCAGATCGTTGACGTTCGTGTCGAGGCAAAGGAAGTTGATGTTTTCCTTCTCCTCGTCAAGGCACAGATCAGCGACCTTTTTGACGATCTTGCTGCCGGTGCCGCCGACGCCCACAAACAAAGTCGGTGCAATGACTTCATTTGCTTTGAGTTTCTCTTTGCTAACTGCCATGTTTTACCTCCCGCAAAGAATTTGTTTTAATTATTTTTTCTTTTTAAAATTGAGCTTCACCGAAGTCGAGAAATCCTTGTCATCGCCGTTGGACTGGAATGTGCCGCGGTAGACGACCGTCGCGCCGTTGCGAAGGTTGAAGGGCTTGTCGCTCTTCGGCATACGTTCGAATTTCTTCGTATCTTCGTTGAAAGCGTATTTAACGGAACCGATCAGGATCTCGCTGACCTGGGCGTTGCCCTGCTTCTTGACGCTGCTGCTCGCGACTTCCGCGATGCGCTTGACCTGCGGCGTGCGGACATAGCTGCCTTTGCCGGGCTTGACGTCCATCACAACGCCGATCTTCTTGCCCGCGTATTTCGACATGACCGTCACGCGTTTCTTTTCGAGCTTGGCGTCGAAAACGGTGTGCGGCGAAACGTCCTCGCCGTCAACGGTCATCTGGCACTGCCTCTTTGTCGTATGCAGCTTCGTCGGGAGCGCCTTGATATGAAGGATCGCGAGAATGATCAGAAGCAGAAGAAGCGCAATCAGTGAAATGATCAGGATCTTCAGCCAGCGGGGGATCGTGCTCATCGAAACGCTCATGACCTTCTCCTTAGCGGGGACGGTGTGGCCGAGGTCGTCGATCGTGGAGGCGTTGAATTTGATCGTGTAGGAGCCTTCCTTCAGCGCGTCGGAGCCCTTGAGCCAGATCTCGTAAACAGGCTCGTTTTCATTCGGCTGGCGGACGATGATATCGATGCCTTCCTTTTCGCAGACGGCGGAGAACTGCAGCGCCTGCATCTGCTCGGGCGTCATCTCGCCTTCCGAAAGCTTTACGGTCGCGGTCGTGATCAGCTCCTCGCTGCCCTTGATGTCCCTGATGACGAAATAATCCTGCTTTTTGTCGAGAACGATCTCGATTCCGATCGAATTAAACTCGATCGTGTAGCTGAAGCTTCCGGAAGCGTGCGAGGGCTCGCTCGCCGGAGCCGTATAATCCGCGCTCAGACTGACGCTGAAAGTGCCGACGGGAGTTTCCTCGGGAACAGCGGGGTTTTTATGTTTAAGATATATAATGTAGCAGTTGTCGCCCTTCTGAACGTCCAGAACAGCGCCTTCATCCTGCTGACAGTTGAATTCGACTGCGTCGAACTCCGCGCCGGTGAGAGGATTGCCGTCATAGGTGAAGTACACCCTGAACGGCTCGCCGTCCTCAAGCTCCGAAAGCTGATAGGTCGTGTTCGCCGGCGATTCGACGTTGATCGCGAGGGTGCTTGCCGCATAGGGTTTGATCACGATGCCGATATCCGGCCAGCCGAAGTCGGTGGAATCCTTGTGGATCGTATAACCGCCGAGGTAGGTAACGTCCATATCGGCGTTGAATTTATCGCCGACATTGAGGCGGACGTCAACGCTGCCGCTGTTTCCGGTGTAGTTGATCGGATATTCCTGATCGTTGATGTAATAATGCCCGGAATAAGTGATGTCGCCGAGCAGGTCGGACTGCGTGTATTCGCCGGTCACGCCGTCCTTCATGCCGAAGCTGAGTTTATAATTACCCTCGTAAAGGTCGTTGGGGTCGACCTGATTGCCCTGTTCGTCGGTGAAGGTGAACTCCATATCGACGTTGGGCTCGTAGTAAACTTCAACATTTGCGTTTTGACCGGAATAGCTCAGAGTGTAGTCGTCGCCGGGGATGCCTTCATAGGTCAGAAGCATGCCCTGGAGACTTTCATCGGTTACGATCTCGGAGTAATTCCCGGCGCCGTTTTCGGGATATTTTGTTTCATAACTCTGCTTAGCGGCAACGGACTGGCCTGCGGAACTGCTGAGCACCACGTTCGAAACGTTTTCGCCCTGGATAAACACTATCAGCTTGTTCATGGAGACATCGAGATCGAGAGTGTTGCCGCCGTTGCTGAAATGGTTTTTCGGAAGTGTATCGCGGCCGAAGATAGTGTTGCACATGTCGGTGAGCTTTGAAAGCACCTGGGCGGTGTCCCGCGCGCTGTCGACCAAAAGGGTGTGATTCGGATTTTCCGTACAATTGGGTATGGCAGCCTTTTGGCCGATGCCGAGATACATGACATTTACGCGCTGGTTGTACTGTTCAAGGCAAACGCGCAATTCCTCGACGGTGTTGTCGAGGGGATCGTCGTTCCTGTAAAAAGTATCGCCGTCGGTAAGAACGATGAGCCACTGTTCGCCGGATTCGCCGATAAGACCGTCATATGCTGCCTGGATGGATTCGATATGCGTGTCGCCGGGAAGAGGAGTGTAGATCGTGCGGATCTTTCCGGCGTCCTGGGGACCGGTAATGCGAAGCGGCTTGAAATTGTTGAAATCGAAGAAGTAAGGATTGTCGTCGAGCGGAGCGGGGCCGTATTCCTGATTGTCGACCGTGATGGGAACCATCGGGTAAATCGAAAGGGAGTCGCCTTCATTCAGCATTCGGGCGAAAACCTCCATGGCATAGGTCGCTCTTGCCCATGCCGTATTCCGCTTTGAATACATCGAACCCGAGTTATCGAAAACGATCGCGATCGAACGTTTTTCCCGGGGCTTTGATGTTGCCGCCGAAGCAGGCGCATTCGGAAGAGATGCGAGAATAACGCCGCAAATCAGCAGGAATGCGATCACACGAACGACAGTTTTTTTCATAGCTCTGTCTCCTGTTTTAAATTCTTAGCTTGATGCTGTATCTTTAAAAAGCTTCCGTTTCGCGGCCATGATGCGGGGGGCGGGTGATGCCGCTTTATCCGAAGGGGGTGCACGGGAAAGGGTAAGGCGGTGCCGATACGAAACGAACTGCGACAGTATACTTTGCCGACAGTACTAACAATTATATCATATCTTGAGGAAATTTCAACCCTTTTGCCGAAAAAAGCCGTGCTGCGGCCGGGTTCGAAAAAAGAAGCCCCTCCGAGGCGGGGGAGCTCCTTTTTGCTTTATCAACAATTATTTTTTGGCGTCCATCGTTCCGAACCAGGGCACGAATTTCGAGACCCTGCGCTTGTATTCCGCGTAGAGCGGGTACTTCGATGAGCTGATCTCCTCGCCGAAATTGGAACTGCCCATAAACAGCACGATCAGCAGCAGCGCGCCGATGACGCTCCAATTGAAAATGCCGATCCCGGCGCCGATGCTGAAGATATAGAGCGAGACCCAGATGCTCTGCTCCGCGAAATAATTCGGGTGGCGGCTGTGCCCCCAAAGCCCCGTTGTGTTGAACCCCTTTTTCCAGGGTTCGGGGATCTGGCCGAGCTTTTTTCCGCCGGCGAGGAGCTGCTTTTTCTTTGAATGGAAGGCCCATTGCTGCTCGTCCGCGACGGTCTCGAGAACGATGAACCCGAGCATCAGCGCGGCGGCCGCGCCGTCAACGGCGCCGAACGGCACTTCCGAACGCATCGAGATAAGCGCGGGAAGCGTTGTCGCGAGCACGAGCGCGTTCTGATAGATGCAGATGAAGAAAAGATCGAACAGCGTCCATTTCCACCGCGGCCGGAACTCCTTCTTCTCGCGCAGGACCTTCCAGCGGTAATCCTCTTCGCCGGTCCAGAATTTGAGCCGGTACGCGCCTTTGCGTGCAAAATTGAAGGTCAGCCTCGCGCCCCAGAGGGTGACGAGGCAGGCGATAACGACGAGCCGCGCGCTCATGCCGCCGCGAACGGCGATGATCCATGTGTACGCGATGGGCAGGATGCTCCAAAGCTTGTCCATCTGGCTGTTGTTCTTCGAAAGCTCGCCGACGACGAAACAGAACAGCGCGGAGGAGCCGCAGACGATCAGAAGAAGCTTCAGCGTGCCGAGCTGAACTTCGTCGAGAGCGGGGCCGACGGCGAAATACAGGATCGGGCAGGCAAGCAGGGAGAGGCCGAGTATAACGGCAGTCAGTGCTTTTTTCATTTTTCTCAGAATACATCGGACCGCGATCGGGATGATGACGGATAAAGTTTGAAAATGCGGACCGATCTCCTTTCGGAAAGAATAATAGCACTTTTCGGCGAAAAAGTCCAGAACCGGAGGATGAAAGGCGGGAGAAAGACGGGGTAAAAGCGAAAATACGGAGGTTGAGCCTCCGCGGATATAATTGAGCCATCAAAACAGGGAGGACATCAGCAATGAAAACCGAATCCGTCGCAACGATCAAAAACATCACGAACCTCAGCATCTCCGACCCGACCTTCTTCGCGGGCAGCCCGTACCGCTACGAGCTCTGCGTTTCCGAAGGCGATTACGGCGTCACGACTTACGGCGAGGACACGCCGAGCGAGATCGTGATCGTCAACAAAGCAGTCGATATCTCCGGCCTCGAGTGGATCGACCTTGCCGACGATATCTTCGTCCGTTCCGGCAGGCTTTCGATCACCGCCTCCGGAAAAGACCGCAGCCCCGCGCGCGTGCTGATCGGAACCGAGCGCAGGTGCAGGGCAAGGATCTCCTGCATCGAAAAGGATATGAAGGTCCAGGGCATCCGCATCGAGCTTTGAAGGGCGGAGCCCGCCGAAAAAGTTTCCGGTCCGGCCGAAACGGCAAACAGTGATTGAAAAATCCGTCCAACTGTGATAAAATGCCGTCAGAACCCGGAAGGAGCGATCATTATGGAAACCAAAAGAATCAAGCGAATCGGCGTTCTGACGAGCGGCGGAGACGCGCCCGGCATGAATGCCGCCGTCCGCGCCGTCGTGCGCACGGCTGTATCCCGCGGGATCGAGTGCATCGGCATCCGCCGAGGCTGGCAGGGCCTTATCAACGGCGATTTTGTGCTGCTGACAAACGAGAGCGTCAAGCATATCCTTCCGCACGGAGGAACGATCCTCTATACGGCGAGGAGCGAAGAATTCATGCAGCCCGGCGGAAGGCAGAAGGCCGTCGCGACCTGCAGGATGCTCGGCCTTGAGGGCATAGTTGCGATCGGCGGCGACGGAACTTTCAAAGGCGCGCTCGAGCTTTCCCGCTGCGGCGTTCCCGTCGTCGGCGTTCCCGCAACGATCGACAACGACGTCGGCTGCTCCAACTACACCATCGGCTTCGATACCGCCTGCAACACCGCCCTTGAATGCATCGACCGCCTGCGCGATACGATGCAGTCCCATGAGCGCTGCTCCGTTGTGGAGGTCATGGGCCGCAACGC
This sequence comes from Bacillota bacterium, assembly GCA_016288175.1. GTDB lineage: Bacteria > Bacillota > Clostridia > Christensenellales > CAG-138 > PeH17. The sequence goes on from JAEEYN010000050.1 coordinate 9,837, forward strand.
GGGCTTCCTTGCGCTCTATGTCGGCATCGCCGCCGGCGCATCGGCCGTGCTCGTTCCGGAGCGACCCGTCGATTTCGAAAAGGACGTCGTGGAGCGGATCCGCAATTCAAGGCTCGCGGGCAATACGCACTTCATGATCGTTGTCGCCGAAGGCGCGGGAAGCGCCGTCGAGATCGGCAAAAAGATCGAGGAAGCGATCGGCATCCAGCCCCGCGTGACGGTCCTCGGTCATATCCAGCGCGGCGGTTCACCGAGCGCGAGGGACCGCGAGACCGCAACAAGGATGGGCTATACCGCCGTCAACGCGCTTGCGGAAGGCAGATTCAACTGCATCGTCGCAACGCAGGAGGGCAGCATCGAGGAGATCCCGATCGAGGAAGCGCTCAAGATGAAGAAAAACCTTCAGATGGACCGCTACCGCATCATGGAAACGATGCAGCTCGGCAATAAACTGAGCCTGACCGACGATTATTGATACTGTTGATCTGAAATAAAAACGCTTCGGAACGATTTGTCCGAAGCGTTTTTCACTTATTCTGTTCTCAGGCGGCCGGGACCTCATCCTTTTCGGTCCCGTCCTTTTTCTTCCTTCGGACCGTCGTTTTTTCGATCAGCTTATCGCAAAGAACGATGAACGGCGGCAGAACGGAGAGCACCATAATGACGGAGATCAGCGCGCCCCTGCCGACGGCAAGGCCGATATGCCCGATATAGACGTCCGAAACGCGGAACGCAATCACGAACCCGGCGACGGACATGATCGCGCCGGAGGTCAGAACGGTGGGGAAGCTTTCGTTGACGGCGAGCGCCATCGCTTCCTTCTTCGGGTAAAGTTTGCGCAGCGCGCGGTAGCGGCTCATCAGTACGATCGCGTAATCGATCGTCGCGCCCATCTGGATCGCGGAAACGATCATGTTCGTAACGAACAGGCTGCGCATGTTCATGATGTACTGGAACGAGAAATTGATGAAAATGCTGCCCTGGATCACGAAAACGAGGATCGCCGCCGTCACGGGGCTGCGGAAGGTAAACAGCAGGATGATGAAAACAAACAGCACCGTCAGCAGGCTGATGAGCACGGAGTCGCTGTTATAGGAATCGTGGAGGTCCCTCGCGCTCGTGATATCGCCGAGCAGGTAAACGCTGCCCTCGCCGTAGCGGCGCTCGGCGATCCCGCGAAGCGTTTCGACAAGCGCGGTGCTGCTTTCGCCCTCAACGGGAACGGAAGCCGTCAGCACAAGGCGGTCGTAATTCTTTCCGCGCAGCTGCCTGACGCCGTTTTCGAGTTCGGCGCGCAGCGGCCCGACCATCGCCTCCTGATCCTCCGTAAGCGGAACGACGCCAGTGTCGAGCACGTCGAAAAAGCAGAGCATAAGGTCGACGAGCGGGACTTTGTATTCATCGGGAGCAGCCTTATAGACATCCGCCTCGCCGTTCTGCACGCTGTACAGACGGAAAAGCATATGCACCTGCTCCGGGTCGATCCCGAGATAATCGGAGACCTTTCCCGCGGTGATCTTATCGGTCAGCCCGACGCCCTCCGCGGCGGAAACGTTCGCGAGCCCGACCGCGGATTTGATCTCCGGAAGCGCTTCCGCCGCCTCGAGGATCTCTTTTTCGTATTCATAGTTCCCGGAAGGAACAAGCACGGCGATCGGCGTATTCGGCTCGAAGCTTTCCTCGATCCTGTGCATCGCCTTGCGGCTGTCGGAATGCACGAGCTCGGAAACCGAATTGCCGGAGAAAACGAATTTCGCTTTGCGCGAGAAGATGATCGCAAAGGGGAGGATCAGCGCGAAAACGACGAGGAAGATCACGCCGCGCTTCATCAGGAACCGTCCCCAGCGCTCGATATTCGGAATAAACGACCTGTGCTGCGTTTTCTTCATCGCGCGCGGGAAGAGCATTATCAGCCCGGGCATCAGAAGGAATACCGTGATCATGCTGCAGAGGATACTCTTTGAAAGCACAAGACCGAGGTCATAGCCGAGGCGGAACTGCATCAGCGTCAGGGCCGCAAGCCCGGAGATCGTTGTGAGGCTCGAAGACGCGATCTCGACGATGGATTTCGAAAGCGCGCGGATCAGCGCTTCCTTCTCGTTCGGACCGGCGGAGGCTTCGTCCTGATAGCGGTGCGCGAAAATGATCGCGTAATCGATCGCGAGCGCGAGCTGCATTATGACAGCGATCGAGTTGGTGATCGACGATATCTCCCCGAGCCAGCAGTTCGTGCCCATATTGAGCAGCGCGGCGACGGCGAAAACGATCGCGAAGATCACGACTTCGAAATAACTGCGGGATGTGAAGAGCAGCACGGCGATGATGACGGCGAACGCGATCAGCATAACGCCGGTCATCTCCCCGGCAAGCTGCTTGTTGTAGTCGCCGCCGACGTCGCTCGCTACGGCATGGTCATAACGCGCAACGCGCGCTTTGACGGCTTCGAGCGCTTCCTCGATCGCGGGATCATCGGCCGCTCCGTCGAAGGAGAGGGAGAAAAGCGCCGATCCGTTCTTGAAATGCTGCTCGGTATCGTCGAAGGTGACGGTCAGAACATGATCGAGCGAGGAAAGCTCGTCCTTCATTTCCTCCGCATGTCGGAGATCGAGACCCGAAACCATGACCTGCGCCGTGGCATAGGTCGAAAATTCATCCTCCATGACCGTCAGCCCGCGCCGGGTCTCGGTATCGTTCGGCAGAAAAGCGGTCAGATCGCTGTTGATTTTGACCCTGCCGATCGAAAGCGCGCAGTAAACGCAGGCGAGCGCGAACAAAACGAAGATCACATAACGCGAGTTGACGATCAGCCTCGCGATCCTGTCCATTATGCTGCCCGAGCCGCGCAGGTTTTTCAACTTATCAAGCTTCAAAACAGATCCCTCCAGATGCCGCATGAAAGCAATGGTATTCCACTGCCTAATCATAGCGAAAAAACGGGGGAATGTCAATCGGCAATTGCCGGGCAGAGCGCGTTTCCGGCGTTCCGAAGCCGGGTGAAAGCAGACAAAATAATTTTTATATATTTTGTAATTTCGCTTGACAAAAACGAGCCGCCGGTTTATTATTTAGACAGTTAGCGGATGCTAACTAATTATTTGCCGCTGAAGTTAGCAATAACTAACCGAAAACGGAATCAAAAGGAGGAAAAGATGATGCCTTTAACACTGGTCTCCCCGGGGGAGGAAAACATCATCAGGCACGTCGGCGGCTCGCAGGAGCTCAAAAAACACCTGAACGATATGGGCTTTGTTCCCGGCGGTACCGTGACGGTGATCTCCGTCATGGGCGGAAATGTGATAGTAAACGTGAAGGAAAGCCGGATCGCGATCAGCCGCGAAATGGCTCAGAAGATCATGGTATAAAGAAGGATCAAACGGAGGCAATAAATGAAAACGCTTAAACAGGCAAAGGTCGGCTCGACCGTCCGCGTCGTGAAGCTCCACGGTGAAGGCGCTGTCAAACGCCGCATTATGGACATGGGCCTCACAAGGGGCGTGGAAGTCTATATCCGCAAGCTCGCTCCTCTCGGCGACCCGATCGAGGTCACCGTCCGCGGCTACGAGCTTTCCATCCGCAAGGCGGACGCTGATATGGTCGAAGTGGAGTAATTTTTTTGCGCGTCGAGTTAGCGGACACTAACTCGAGCAACGGTAAACACAGGGAGAAAAACTATGGCACAGAAAATCAGGATCGCCCTTGCGGGCAACCCGAACAGCGGCAAGACGACGCTGTTCAATGCGCTGACGGGCTCCAACCAGTTCGTCGGCAACTGGCCGGGCGTTACGGTCGAAAAAAAGGAAGGCAAACTCAAGAAAAACGAGGATGTGACGATCACCGACCTTCCGGGCATCTATTCGCTCTCGCCCTACACCCTTGAGGAGGTCGTGGCGAGGAATTATCTGATCACGGAGCGTCCGGACGCGATACTCAACATCGTTGACGGCACGAACATCGAAAGGAACCTGTACCTCACGACGCAGCTCACGGAGCTCGGCATCCCGGTCGTCGTTGCGATCAATATGATCGATATCGTCCGCAAAAACGGCGATAAGATCAACACCGAGGAGCTTTCGAAAAAGCTCGGCTGCCCGATCGTGGAGATCTCCGCGCTGAAAGGCACGGGCGTTAAGGAAGCCGCGGAAGCCGCGATCAAGGCCGCCGGCACAAAGAGCGTTCGTCCAGCGTCCGCATTCTCCGGCAGTGTCGAGCACGCGCTCGCGCATATCGAGGAAGCCTGCGTGCACGATCTTCCGGAGGAGAGGCAGCGCTGGTACGCGGTGAAGCTCTTCGAAAGGGACAGCAAGGTGCTTGAGGAGCTGAACCTTCCCGCGGACGTCCGGGCGCATATCGAAAAGGATATCGCCGCAGTCGAGAAGGAAATGGACGACGACGCGGAATCCATCATCACCAACGAACGCTATGTCTATATCGGCGAGCTTTTGAAGGGCATTTATAAGAAAAAAGGCCACGGTCAGCTTTCCGTTTCCGATAAGATCGACAGGATCGTAACGAACCGCTGGCTCGGTCTTCCGATCTTTGCGCTCGTAATGTTCCTCGTCTACTTTATCGCGATGGCGCCGAACGCGCCGGGTACGAAGCTCACCGACTGGGCGAACGACGGTCTTTTCGGCGACGGCTGGCATCTTTTCGGAATCGGCGGCAAGGCCTATGAAGAAAAGTCCGAAGAATACTCCGATGCAATGAATGCGATCAACGCCTTCTATCTTGATGAGGAAGGCAACCCCGCCCTCGATACGGAGGCGGAGGATTTCGACCCCGAAGCGGCGCTTGCGGAGATCAAGGCCGTTCCCGGCGAAGGTACGAAGACCGTCGTCGTTGAGGATGAAGAGACACTCGCGACCGAGGAGCTGACCGTCTATTTCGACGAGGTCCCGGAGAATGCGGAAGATGATGTCGTTGGCATGAGCTACCGGGACGCCGTCAAGTACCTCGAAGAAAAGGGCTTTGATGAGCCCGACCCCGCGGAGGACGGCGTATGGGTGCCAAGCATCCCCGCGCTGCTCGATAAGCTCCTGCTCGACGGTGAAGGCAATCCACGCGTTCCCGACTGGCTCTACGGCCTGATTCAAAATGGCATCGTCGCGGGCGTCGGCGCGGTGCTCGGCTTCGTTCCGCAGATGCTCGTGCTGTTCCTGCTGCTCGCGTTCCTTGAATCCTGCGGCTACATGGCGCGCATCGCCTTCGTGCTCGACCGCGTCTTCCGCCGCTTCGGCCTTTCCGGCAAGAGCTTCATCCCGATGCTCGTCGGCACCGGCTGCGGCATCCCGGGCATCATGGCCTCGCGAACGATCGAAAACGAACGCGACCGGCGTATGACGATCATGACAACGACGTTTATCCCCTGCGGCGCAAAGATCCCGTTCATCGCGATGATCGCAGGCGCCCTTTTCGGCGGCAGCGCACTGGTCTCCGTCTCCGCGTATTTCATCGGCATGGCGGCGATCATCCTCTCCGGCGTCATCCTCAAGAAAACGAAGATGTTCGCCGGCGACCCCGCTCCGTTCGTCATGGAGCTGCCCGCCTACCATTGGCCGACCCTCGGCAGCGTCCTGCGCTCGATGTGGGAGCGCGGATGGTCCTTCATCAAAAAGGCCGGCACGATCATCCTGCTTTCCACGATCGTCGTTTGGTTCCTCAGCTTCTTCGGTGTTGTCGACGGCACGTTCCGCATGCTCTCCGAGGATGAGCTCGATCATTCCATCCTTGCCGGAATCGGCAATGCGATTGCTTGGATCTTCTCGCCTCTCGGCTGGGGCAACTGGAAGGCAGCAGTTGCTTCCTTCACCGGCCTCGTTGCGAAGGAGAACATCGTCGGCACGATGGGCATCCTTTACAGGACGGAAACCCTTACCGTTTATCAGGCCCTCCGTCAGGCCTTCACGGGCGTGACCGGCTTCAGCTTCCTCGTATTCAACCTGCTCTGCGCGCCCTGCTTTGCGGCGATCGGCGCGATCCGGCGCGAGATGAACTCCGCGAAGTGGACCTGGTTCGCGATCGGCTATCAGTGCGTCTTCGCCTA